>NZ_LR134293.1:0-190000 GCF_900636575.1 Streptococcus canis | reverse complement strand
TAGTGAAGCCCCTTGTTCAATCTGATGCTTGGAACACAAAGATTAATCGCTGGCGAGAACGCCGTGTTTTGGCAAAATTAGAAGAGAAATATGGTAAGTTATCATATCAAAAAGGAATTTAATGGAAGAATTATTTTGTATAGGTTGTGGGATTCAGGTTCAAACTGAAGATAAGAAGAAAGCAGGTTTTACACCAGCTGCAGCTTTAAAAAAAGGTCTCGAGACAGGGGAACTATATTGCCAGCGCTGTTTTAGATTACGGCATTATAATGATATTACGGATGTTCACATTACCGATGATGAGTTTTTAAGGCTCCTTCATGAAGTAGGAGATAGTGATGCTCTTGTGGTCAATGTGGTTGATATTTTTGATTTTAATGGCTCTATTATTCCAGGGCTATCTCGCTTTGTTTCTGGTAATGATGTTTTATTGGTTGGTAACAAAAAAGATATTTTACCGAAGTCTGTTAAGGATGGCAAAGTGACTCAATGGCTGGTAGAACGTGCTCATGAAGAGGGGCTACGTCCGTTAGATGTGATGTTGACGAGTGCTCAAAATAAATATGCTATTAAAGAGCTAATTGAGCGTATCAACACATTACGCAAGGGTCGGAATGTCTATGTGGTTGGGGTAACCAATGTTGGGAAATCGACCTTAATTAATGCCATTATTCAAGAAGTTACAGGGGATAAAGATGTTATCACAACGTCTCGTTTTCCTGGGACAACTCTTGACAAAATTGAAATTCCTTTGGATGATGGGACATTCATTTTTGATACACCAGGAATTATTCACAGGCACCAGATGGCTCATTATTTATCTGCCAAAGATTTGAAAGTGGTCAGTCCTAAGAAAGAAATCAAGCCTAAGACTTACCAATTAAATCCTAAACAAACTCTCTTTTTAGGTGGTTTGGCTCGATTTGATTTTATTAGTGGAGAACGGCAAGGCTTCACCGCTTTTTTTGACAATGAGTTGGGGTTGCATCGGACAAAGTTGACTGGAGCAGATACGTTTTATGACAAACACTTGGGTGGTTTGTTAACACCGCCAGGTCAAAAAGAAGCAGTGGATTTTCCTAAGTTGGTTCGTCATGAGTTTGTGATTGATCAAAAAATGGATCTTGTCTTTTCTGGCCTTGGCTGGATTCGCATTAATGGTCAAAAAGAGTTGAAAACGAAAATTGCTGCGTGGGCGCCTGAAGGGGTTGCTGTTCTTGTCCGCAAAGCTATTATTTAAAAAATAAAAAAAGAAGTTGGAAAAACATGCTTACAAGTAAACAAAGAGCCTTTTTAAAATCTGAAGCGCATAGCTTGAAACCAATTGTTCAAATTGGTAAAAATGGATTGAACAATCAGATCAAAACGAGTATTCGTCAGGCTTTGGATGCCAGAGAGTTGATTAAGGTAGCTCTTTTGCAAAATACTGATGAAGATATTCATGAAGTGGCAGAGATTTTAGAGGAAGAAATTGGCTGTGATACGGTTTTAAAAATTGGTCGTATTTTGATTCTATTCAAGGTCTCAGCTAAGAAAGAAAACCGCAAATTGTCACCGAAAGTTAAAGCAATCTAATGATAGACTTGTTATGAAGGCCTTGTCGTGCCAAATGGGATTGCTAACACTATTGTGATGAGGATATTTGGAGAAACTATGTCTTTAGAATTGTTGACACCTTTTACGAAGGTTGAATTAGAGGAAGAAAAAAAAGAAAGTAATCGCAAACAAATTGGGATTTTAGGTGGGAATTTTAACCCCATTCATAATGCTCATCTTGTGGTAGCTGATCAAGTTCGCCAACAATTAGGATTAGATCAGGTCTTATTGATGCCTGAATTTCAGCCACCACATGTTGATGCTAAGGAAACCATTGATGAGAAGCATCGACTTCGGATGTTAGAATTAGCTATTGAAGATAACGATAGTTTAGCTATTGAAACCTGTGAACTTGAGCGTCAGGGAATTAGTTATACTTATGACACGATGGTCTATTTAACTGAGCAGCATCCAGATGTTGATTATTATTTTATCATCGGGGCTGACATGGTTGATTATTTGCCTAAATGGTACCGCATTGATGAGTTGATGAAACTGGTTCAATTTGTCGGGGTTCAACGTCCTAAATACAAAGCTGGAACGTCTTACCCTGTGATTTGGGTGGATCTTCCCTTGATGGATATTTCTTCTAGCATGATTAGGGATTTTATTAAAAAAGGTCGTCAGCCGAATTACCTTTTGCCTAAAAGGGTTTTGGACTATATCACTCAAGAAGGTTTGTATCAATGACATATCAAGATTATCTCCCTTATGATAGGGAAGAACTTTTGGAAAAAATTGCAGGGCAGATGAGTCCTAAACGTTTTAAACATGTGCTTGGTGTGGAAAAGGCAGCTTTATCCTTGGCAGAGCGTTATGGTTGTAATCTTGACAAAGCAGGATTAGCAGCTCTTTTGCATGATTATGCCAAGGAATGCCCTGATCAGGTATTTCTAGATTTGATTGACAAGTACCAGCTATCTCCCGAATTAGCCAAATGGAATAATAATGTCTGGCACGGTATGGTTGGTATCTACAAAATCCAAGAGGATTTAGGGCTACAAGATAAAGATATTTTGCGAGCTATTGAAATTCATACGGTCGGAGCAGCTGAAATGACTTTGCTGGATAAGGTCTTATACGTTGCTGATTATATCGAAGAAGGTCGTGTCTTCCCTTTGGTTGATGACGCTAGAGAAATTGCGCAGCTTGATTTGGATAAGGCTGTTGCCTATGAAACAGTTCATACGGTAGCTTATTTAGCGTCCAAAGCGCAGCCTATTTTTCCACAAACGCTAGATACCTATAATGCTTTTTGTCATTGTTTGAAAGAGAATTAAATGAAAAAAGCCTTGCTAGTTATTGATTGTTAAAGGGCATTGGTAGAGGCAAAGTCATATGCTATTGATGCCTGTCTGAAAACTTGGTAGATGGCTATTCAAAGGGCGCGTCGTCAAGGCATCGAAGCGATTTATGTGCGTCATTAGAATCATGATTTGCTTTTTGGTAGTTCGGGTTGGGAAATTGATGAGTCAGCAGCACCTCAGGAATCAGAAAAAATTTTTGATAAGTCCTATAATTCAGCTTTTAAGGAGACTGGTCTGGTAGACTATTAAAATGACAAAGCGTGTGATTACCCAGTGATTATGGGAATGCTCACTAATTATTGCATTGATACGACGGCGAGGGTTGCTTTTGAACTTGGGTATCGGGTATCAGTGATAGAACATGGCTCAATAACTTTTGATGATGAGGTTATTCCACCCCCCTCTGTTGATTGATTACCATGAAACCTTGTGGAATGGAAGATTTGCTCTAGTGGAGCAATTAGATATGGTTTTAGATGAGGAATAAAATGAAAAAAGAAGAACTGTTAGAAATCGTTGTCAAAGCAGCGGATGAAAAACGTGCGGAAGATATGTTAGCTCTTGATTTAGAAGGGTTGACAAGTTTGACTGATTATTTTGTGATTGCGAGTGCAACAAATAGTCGCCAGTTAGAAGCTATTGCAGAGAATATTCGTGAGAAGGTTAAAGCAGCTGGTGGAGATGCCAGTCATATGGAAGGGAACAGCCAAACTGGTTGGGTTCTGCTGGATTTGAACGATGTTGTGGTACATCTTTTTTCAGAGGACGAACGTTACCATTACAATCTTGAAAAATTGTGGCATGAAGCGCCAATTGTGGCTCTAGATACCTATTTGGCTTAATGTTATAAAGGGACCTTGTCCTACGGCAGGGTTTTTGAGGATGACAATGCAAGATAATTATGAAAAATTTGCATCAGTTTATGATGCTGTCATGGACGACTCACTTTATGACTTGTGGACAGACTTTTCGCTCCGTCATTTGCCAAAGACAAAGGAACGAAAACAGTTGTTAGAGTTGGCCTGTGGAACAGGTATTCAGTCGGTACGATTTGCCCAAGCAGGTTTTGAGGTAACTGGCTTAGATTTGAGTCAAGACATGTTGGCTATTGCTGAAAAACGGGCTCAATCTGCTAAAAAGAAAATCAACTTTCTTCAAGGCAATATGTTAGATTTGTCACAGGTAGGATCGTTTGATTTTGTAACCTGCTACTCGGATTCCATTTGCTACATGCAAGACGAAGTTGATGTTGGTGATGTTTTTAAAGAAGTTTATGATGTTTTAGCAGATGATGGCATCTTTATTTTTGATGTGCATTCAACCTATCAAACAGATGAGCTTTTCCCAGGTTATTCTTATCATGAGAATGCAGATGATTTTGCCATGGTTTGGGACACCTATGCTGATGAGGCACCTCATTCTGTTGTTCATGAACTCACTTTCTTTATTCAAGAAGCAGATGGGCGTTTTTCTCGCTTTGACGAAGTGCATGAGGAGCGAACGTATGAATTATTGACCTATGATATCTTGTTGGAGCAAGCTGGTTTCAAGTCATTTAAGGTCTATGCTGATTTTAAGGATAAGGAACCAACTGAGACCAGTAAGCGTTGGTTTTTTGTGGCACAAAAATAACAACTGGACTTGTCTGGTTTTACAACTCATCCTTTCTAAAGCGAATAAGAACTAAAGGAGAAAAAGATAGTCTATGACCGTTACGGGTATTATTGCAGAATTTAATCCCTTTCATAATGGCCACAAGTATCTCTTGGAGCAAGCACAGGGCTTAACGGTTGTTGCCATGTCTGGTAACTTTATGCAACGGGGGGAGCCGGCGCTTGTGGATAAGTGGACAAGAACTCAAATGGCATTAGCAAATGGAGCTGACCTAGTGGTTGAGCTCCCTTTTCTGGTTTCGGTGCAGTCGGCTGATTATTTTGCTCAAGGAGCTGTGGCTATTTTAGAAAAATTAGACATTGACACCCTGATGTTTGGTACTGAAGAGGAATTGGATTATCAAGGCTTGGCATCTCTTTATGAGGACAAGGCAGCTCAAATGATGTCCTATCTCAATGAGCTTCCAGACAGCCTGTCTTACCCACAAAAAACACAGCAGATGTGGCAGACATTTGCTGGGCTAGCCTTTACAGGCGACAGCCCAAATCATATTTTGGGGTTAGCTTATGCTAAGGCTTGTGCGGGTAAAGGAATCCGTTTAACACCGATTAAGCGTCAGGGTGCTGGCTTTCATTCGGAAAAGAAGTCGAGCCAATTCGCCTCTGCGACAGCTATTCGCAAACATCTTTCGGATGAGGCATTTGTGGATAAGTCTGTTCCCAATGCTAGCCTATTATTAACTTCTCCACAGGTTTCTTGGGATAACTATTTCCAGTTGTTGACCTATCAAATTCTTACCCATGTGGATTTGACACAAATTGTTCAGGTTAATGAAGAACTGGCAAGTAGAATCAGCGCAGCTATTCGGAGCGTAGCGACGATAGAAGAATTGATTGACCACGTGGCGACCAAGCGTTACACCAAGGCGCGCGTACGGCGGGTGCTGACTTATATTCTGGTCAATGCCATGGAAACCTCACTGCCTGAAGCAATCCATGTTTTGGGATTCTCTGACAAGGGGCGTGCCCATCTTAAGTCACTCAAAAAAAGTGTGTCAATAGTTTCTCGCATTGGAGCTGAGCCTTGGGATACCTTAACACAACAAGCAGATGCCGTTTATCAACTAGGAAATATAGCCTTGGCAGAACAAACTTGGGGACGTTGGCCGATAATGGTATCAGAAAAATAAAATGATTCTTGACACTCACGTTAGGTCATAGCTTATACTGTTTGTTAAGGTGACATTGAGGATACTAGTAACTTAGCATCACCTTACTGAGGAGGAAATAGTTTGAAAACGGTAAAAGAAGTGAGTCAGTTAGTTGGGTTGAGTGTGCGCACCCTGCATTATTATGATGAGATTGATTTATTAAAGCCGACTTTAGTTAGGGATAATGGCTATCGCTTTTATGATCATCTTGCTTTAGCACAGCTTCAAGACATTCTACTTTTTCGTGAATTGGACTTTCCTTTAAAAACCATAAAAACATTACTGAATAGCCCTACCTATGTTCAAGGAGCAGCTCTTGCTGATCAGATTAGATTACTTGAAATGCGTCAACAGCATTTGGAAGAGCTTATCCAGCATGCCAGGGTTTTACAAAAAGGAGGAGAACAGATGACTTTTGAAGTATATGATAAGTCTCAGTTGAGGGCTTTTGAGGAAGAAGTGATAGAACGTTGGGGAAAAACAGATGTTTATGAGGCCTATCAGTCTCGAAAGGAAGCCCTTAGGACAGAGCAATTATTACAGGAGATGCAAGAGATTTTTAAGAGGTTTGGTGATTTAAAACAAGAATCTATTGCCTGTCCACTAGTTCAACATCAGGTCGCCAAGTTACAAGACTATATTAGTCAGAATTTTTACCCTTGTGATATGAAAATATTAGAAAGCCTTGGGCATATGTATATCGAAGACAAACGGTTTAAGGAGTCTATTGACCGAATGGCTGGTATCGGAACAGCAACTTTTGTGAGTCAAGCTATTAGGCATTATTGTCAGTTTTAATGACTGATGATAGTACAAGTTTAAGTGTGAAGGCAGTCTAATGAGAACGTAAGGGTTACAGCTCGGGGACCCTGCTAACGGGTTTACTAGAGAAACCGAACCTGAGCTCGCGGTAGCATTCTAGAAGCTTTTTAAGTCTCTTCTAATTCCTAATTTACTATCTTTTTTGAAAGTGCTATAATAAGAGAGTTAAAGTTCAATTCAGCTAAGCTGATGATAAAAGGACTCAATTAAAATTGTAATTACGAGGAGACAAACATGGGACGTAAATGGGCAAATATTGTTGCTAAAAAAACGGCTAAAGATGGAGCCACTTCAAAAGTTTATGCCAAATTTGGTGTGGAAATTTATGTGGCTGCTAAACAAGGAGATCCAGATCCAGAGTTAAACACAGCCCTAAAATTTGTTATTGATCGTGCCAAACAAGCACAGGTTCCAAAACATGTTATTGACAAAGCCATTGACAAGGCTAAAGGTAACACAGATGAAACCTTCGTTGAAGGTCGCTACGAGGGCTTTGGTCCTAATGGTTCAATGATTATCGTTGATACCCTAACGTCCAATGTTAACCGTACTGCGGCTAATGTTCGTACGGCTTACGGTAAAAATGGTGGCAACATGGGAGCAGCTGGTTCAGTCTCTTATATGTTTGATAAAAAAGGTGTTATTGTCTTTGCAGGCGATGACGCTGACAGTGTTTTTGAGCTCTTGTTGGAAGCCGATGTTGAAGTGGATGATGTGGAAGCAGAAGAAGGAACAATTACTGTTTACACAGCTCCAACAGATCTTCATAAAGCGATTTTGGCGCTGCGCGAATCAGGTATTGCTGAATTCCAAGTGACTGAGTTAGAAATGATTCCTCAATCAGAAGTAACGCTTGAAGGAGATGACCTTGCGACTTTTGAAAAATTGGTGGATGCTTTAGAAGCAGATGATGATGTTCAAAAAGTTTACCACAACGTTGCAGATGTCTAAGTTCCAATAAAAGGATCGCAAAGAGCTGGAAGTGATTTCGGCTCTTTTTAAGCAGATAACTGTCCACTAACTAATTTGTGATGTGACCTCAATGGTATCATTCAGAAAGCCATAAAAAGATCGTATCAAGGTGATAGAAAGTAATTATTAGTTAACTCTCATTAAAAGTGGTACACTAGTCATAGGAATAAAAAAGGAGAGATATGATGACTAAAAAAAAATATTTAGGAGTGACAGCTATTGCGCTAGCGTCCACAGCTGTTTTAGCAGCTTGTAGCTCATCAAAAACAGCTGAGTCTGGAGATAAGAGAAGTACTCCAGAAGTCCTATTTGCCACAGTTGGAACGACGGCGCCCTTCTCATATGAAAAGAGCGGTCAGTTAACGGGTTATGATATCGAAGTTGCCAAAGCTGTTTTTAAAGGTTCAGATGACTATAAAGTATCCTTTAAGAAAACTGAATGGTCTTCTATTTTTACGGGCTTGGATTCTGGAAAATACCAAATGGGCGGTAACAATATTTCCTTTACCAAAGAACGATCTGCTAAGTACCTCTTTTCCTATCCAATCGGCTCAACTCCGTCTGTCTTAGTTGTTCCAAAAGATAGTGATATTAATAGCTACGAAGATATTCAAGGGCATTCAACACAAGTCGTTCAAGGGACAACAAGTGTCGCTCAACTAGAAGCTTTTAACAAAGAACATAGTGATAAACCGGTCACTCTAAAATTCACTAATGAAAACATTACTCAAATGTTAACCAATTTGAGTGAAGGCAAGGCAGACTTTAAGATTTTTGATGCTCCAACCGTTAATGCTATTATTAAAAACCAAGGTTTAGATAACCTCAAAACCATTGAGTTAACATCAACAGAGCAACCGTTTATCTACTTTATTTTCAGCCAAGATCAAGAGAAATTGCAAAGCTTTGTTAACAAGCGCATCAAAGAATTAGCTGCTGATGGAACCCTTAGCAAGCTGGCCAAAGACCATCTTGGTGGGGACTATGTTCCTGCGGAAAAAGACTTCAAGCTTCCTAAAGCCAATTAAATACCCTATTAACCAGTTATTCGTTGAGAAGGCTGGTTTCTTTGTCAGTTTTATATAAAGTATACCCGTGGTACGAGTTAATTTCAAAATGTCTCATTGGGCTTTTTATTGTAGTTTGAGATTATCTAGCACCATTTGTATAGTTTAAAACTATATATTATCCTAGAAATTACCAATTTGAAAACTATATCTAATTGAGATACAATAAACACAGTCAACAAATGAATTGAGGATATAGAAATGACATTAAGAAAAGTTATTGGATTAGTTGGAATTACCCTAGCATCAACGCTATTAGTTGCTTGTTCTGGAAAACAAGATGATAAAAACACCTTGACCATTGGTGTTATGACCAAAACAGAATCTGACCAAGCCAGATGGGACAAGGTTGAAGAACTCTTGAAAAAAGATAAGATTACCTTGAAGTACAAAGAGTTCACAGATTATTCCCAACCTAACAAGGCTGTAGCTAATGGCGAAGTTGATATTAATTCTTTCCAACATTACAACTTCTTGAATAACTGGAACAAGGAAAATAAGGAACATTTGGTTGCCATTGCTGATACCTATATCAGTCCAATTAACCTTTTCTCAGGAACTAGCCAAGACGGCAAAGCTAAATATAAGTCAGTGGCTGATCTTCCAGATGGTGCCCAAATTGCCGTGCCAAATGATGCGACGAATGAAAGCCGTGCCCTCTATGTGCTTCAATCGGCTGGCCTCATTAAATTGAACGTGTCTGGTGATCAATTGGCAACCATTGCCAATATCTCAGAAAACAAAAAGAAATTAGACATCAAGGAATTAGATGCTAGCCAAACTGCACGTGCCTTGGTATCAGCTGATGCGGCTATTGTTAATAATAGTTATGCTGTCCCAGCAAAAATTGACTACAAAACTTCTCTTTATAAAGAAAAAGCAGATGACAATTCAAAACAATGGATTAACATTATTGCAGGTCAAAAAAATTGGGCAAAATCAGAAAAAGCTGAGGCTATTAAAAAACTCATCAAGGCCTACCAAACTGATGACGTGAAGAAGGTAGTTGATAAGACGTCAAATGGTGTTGACGTACCCGTATGGTAAATTTTTAACAATTGCTATAACAGGAGGATAGAGGCGTGTCTGGCACGCCCTTTCTTGTATTTAGGAGAAAGATGAGGATCAAGACACAATTAGAAAAACGGTTAAAGACATGCTGGGAAGCTAGTTTAACTTAGAATTACCTTGAAGGTTTAAGGAAACTCATTGCCCATCGTTTTATTTATGCTCAGCAAATAGGACTTGAAGAAACTGCTCATTTTCTGGAAGAGATTTTTAGCACCGCAGGAGCTCAAGTTATGGTTGATAAAACCTATATGGCACCTTTTGTATTAGCTACTTTTAAGAGCCCTAGACCAGATGCCAAAACAGTCATTTTTTACCAATACTATGACACCATGGCTGCTGATAATGATCAAAAATGGTCTAGTGATTTTTTTACTCTGATAGAGCGTGATGGTTACTTGTATGCAAGGGGAATAGATGACGATAAGGGACATATCATTGCTAGATTGACAGCGGTTATGAGTTACCTAAGCCAGTACAAGGAAGCTCCTTTAAAACTTGTCTTTATGATGGAAGGGGCAGAAGAATCAGCGTCAGTGGACTTAGAAAAATATTTGGCAAAGTACGTCACAGATTTTCAGGGAGCAGACCTTTTAATTTGGGAACAGGGCATCCGCAATGAGCAAGATCAATTGGAGCTAATAGGTGGTATAAAGAGATTTTAACCTTCGATATAACTGTTGACAGTGCTAAGCTTGATATTCATTCCAAGTATGGTGGGGTTATTGATTCAGCCTTCTGGTATTTACTTGAAGCCATCACAAGCTTAGGTGATAGTCAAAGTCGTCTTTTGGTTATGAGCAGGTGCAAGAACCAACTGAGTGAGAATTGGCTTTGATTGAAACGTATGCCATTGATTGATGAGAAGATTTAAAAAAGCTTTACGGACTAGAGCTTCCTATGTTACAATCAGAACGGCGTGATTTTTTGAAAGCCTATTATTGCCAGCCGTCTATAGGTATTCAGGGGATCTGCTCAGGTTATCAGGAGCAGGAGGTTAAAACCATTATTTCATCTCAAGCTTCCGCTAAAATGGAAGTGCGTTTAGTTCTTGGCCTTGATCCTGAGTTTGTATTTGAATACATTTAGTCCTATCTCTTGGAGAATGGCTCTGATAAAGTCACTTCACTTTGGTCTATACTTTAGGGGAAAAGAGTTACCGTAGTGATTTATCTGCACCAGCCATTCAGCAAGTGATTGCTGTTGCCATATCGTATTAATAGAGGAGTTACTAAAATCTTATGAATGAAGCGATTATTCAATTAGATCATATTGATATTACCTTCCATCAAAAAAAACGTGTTATTGAAGCTGTTAAAGATGTGACGGTTCATATCAATCAAGGAGATATTTATGGTATTGTTGGGTATTCAGGTGCTGGAAAATCAACTCTTGTGCGTGTGATTAACTTGCTACAAGCCCCAACAAATGGGAAAATCACCATTGATGGTGATATAACTTTTGATCAGGGGAAAGTTCAGTTATCAGCCGATGCCCTCCGTCAAAAACGACGTGATATTGGCATGATTTTCCAACATTTCAATTTGATGGCCCAAAAAACCGCTAAAGAAAATGTAGCATTTGCGCTCCGCCATTCTCCTTTAAGCAAGGCAGAAAAAGACCAAAAAGTAGTGGCATTATTAGAACTTGTTGGTTTGTCAGAGAGGGCAGATAATTATCCTGCTCAGCTATCTGGTGGGCAAAAACAAAGAGTGGCTATCGCGCGTGCCCTAGCTAACGATCCTAAAATTTTGATTTCAGATGAGGCCACATCAGCACTAGATCCAAAAACTACCAAACAAATTTTGGCGCTCTTGCAGGAATTAAATCGAAAACTTGGTCTTACCATTGTCATGATTACCCATGAAATGCAAATTGTGAAAGATATTTGCAATCGTGTTGCCGTTATGCAAAACGGTGTCCTCATTGAAGAAGGCTCTGTTCTTGATATTTTTTCAAATCCAAAAGAAGCCTTAACACAGGAATTTATTACCACAGCAACAGGAATTGATGAAGCTTTAGAAAAAATTAACCAACAGGACATTGTCAAGCACCTTCCAGCTAATGCTTTACTAGCTCAGTTGAAGTATGCAGGGACTTCTACTGATGAACCTCTATTGAACAGCATTTACCGTCAATTTGAAGTGACAGCCAATATTTTATACGGCAATATTGAGATTTTAGATCATGTTCCAGTTGGCGAAATGATTGTTGTGCTTGAAGGTAACCCAGCGAATATTGCTGCAGCTGAGAAAGCCTTGCATGAAGCCGGTGTCGATGTCAGCATTTTGAAGAGAGGAGCCTAGATGACACAGTTAATTCAAACCTATTTACCCAATGTTTATGAGCTTGGTTGGTCAGGCGATGCTGGCTGGGGATTGGCCATTTGGAATACTTTATACATGACCATTGTACCTTTTATTGTCGGTGGTGCTATTGGTCTTTTTGTAGGTCTATTGCTTGTTTTAATGGGATCTGGTGGTGTGATTGAAAATAAGCTCGTTTGTTGGATTATTGATAAAATCACCTCTGTTTTTCGTGCCATTCCTTTTATCATCTTAATTGCTATTTTAGCGAGTTTTACTTATTTGATTATGGGAACTATCTTGGGGGCAACTGCTGCCTTGGTACCATTGACCTTTGCAACCTTTCCTTTCTTTGCTCGCCAAGTGCAGGTCGTCTTTTCAGAGCTTGACAAAGGAGTTATTGAAGCAGCACAGGCTTCGGGAGCTACCTTCTGGGATATTGTTAAAGTATATCTGAGCGAAGGTCTTCCAGACTTGATTCGTGTTTCAACGGTAACCTTAATTTCTTTGGTTGGTGAAACTGCTATGGCAGGTGCTATTGGCGCTGGAGGTTTAGGAAATGTTGCCATCTCGTATGGTTACAATCGCTTTAACAATGATGTGACCTGGGTTGCGACCCTTATTATTCTCTTAATTATTTTTGCTATTCAATTTATTGGTGATAGTTTAACCAGACGATTCAGCCATAAATAAAAAAATAAAACAACACCTCAAATTAAGGCTTGAGGTGTTGTTGTATTTTGAACGGATTCAATAGTTTAGTCTTTTTTCATTTTACTGAGAATAAGCCCGAGCAAGGAGCCAATAACTGCAAAGACAATCCACCCCATTGAAAATTGTCCAAGAGGAACTGTTTTTTGGAAGAAGGTTGTCACAGGCTCTGGTAAGGTGAAGAGGCCAGTCATTTGTGAGAGGGTTGATAGGGCATCAAAAATAGCTGGAATAATGGTTAAACCAATGGTTGTTCGATAAATAATAGGATCATTATTAAAGTATTTTTGTAACAAAACAAGGACAATTAAATCCACAGTTAAGGGGTACAAGAGGAATAAAACAGGAGCAGACCAGTTGATAATGACTGATAAACCACCAAAATAGAAGAAGGCAGATACCAAGGTGAAAATGGTTGACCAGATCATATGAGATAAAGCAGGCACTAATTTATGGAAGTATTCTGCACTTGATGTGATTAAACCTGTTGAAGTGGTTAAGCAGGCTAAGAAAATAACAATAGCAAGAAAGGCTTGTCCGATGCTGCCTAAATAAAAACGAGAAGCATGGCTGAGGATTTGTCCACCATTAACTGGGCTACCATGAAGGGTAAAATGGCCATCGATAAAGGGAAATAATGACTGTGATGTTGCTCCAATACGACCAACAAAAATATAAACAAAGGCTAATAGAAAAATGGCAATAGTACCAGAAATAAGAGTAATCTTTGTGACCTCTTTGTCTGTTTTAGCACCGAACTGTTTTGTTGCTTCAATAACTAAAATAGCAAAGACAAGAGAGGCTAGCGCGTCCATGGTACCATATCCTTGAATCAGTCCAGCAATAAAAGGAAGGTCTTTAAAGGCATTATTAACACCAAGCCCTGCGTTGAAGGCATTACCATAGTCACCTGCTGGGTGGACAAAAGAAGCAATCACCAATATAGAGATAACAACCAATAAGGTTGGAGTCAGGAATTTACCAATATTTTCGGCCAACTTACTTGGTCTAATGGCTAGAAAGTAGGACAGCCCAAAGAAAAGAACAGCATAAATAGCTTTGTTGGTTAAGTTGTCTCCTAAAATAGGAGCAATTCCCACTGAGAATGAAGTGGCACCTGTTCGAGGAATCGCAAAGAAGGGGCCAATAGATAAATATAAAATAGATGAGTAAAGAATAGCGTACCATTTGGAAATGGGACGGGCTAGGCTTTCAACATCTTCTGAGCCAGATTTGGCAACAGCAACCACACCAAGTAAGGGTAAGGAAACGCCTGTTAAACAAAAGCCGACAATAGACCATAAAATATTATGACCTGAATAGATGCCAAGAAAAGCTGGATAGATGAGATTTGCTGCTCCAAAAAAGAGAGCAAAGAGCATAAATCCGATAACAATATATACATTTTTTTGTTTCATTTATAAATAGTCTTTCTATTTGTACTAATTCGAAGATTCTAACAATTTTAATGGTGGTTTCTGCTAAAATGACAACAGAAGCTATTATATCGAAGATTACCAGTCTCGTCAATAGAGGTTAATCGAGAACTCTGAGAATGATAATGAGTGAAGTGAACAACTCGATCCATTTGACGAATGGCTAGAATTATATTATTATAAAAAACATGTAACTTTAGTAAGGATGTGACGAATGAAAAAACTATGTGATTTATGGGTTAGGGTCAGCCTAATCAAAAAAATTGGTATTGGTGTTGTTATTGGGGTGATATTAGGACTCTTGGTGCCTGACTTTACGGGCTTGATCATTTTAGGAAAATTGTTTGTTGGTGGTTTAAAAGCCATTGCTCCTTTGCTTGTTTTTGCCTTAGTCTCCCAAGCCATCTCCCACCAGAAAAAAGGGAGAGAGACCAATATGACTTTAATCATTGTTCTTTATCTCTTTGGGACCTTTGCAGCAGCCTTGGTAGCTGTTTTGACAACCTATTTATTCCCGTTGACTTTGATTTTAAAGACACCAGTCAATACTGAATTTTCACCTCCTCAGGGTGTGGCAGAAGTTTTTCAGACCCTTTTGCTAAAATTGGTTGATAATCCTATTAATGCGTTGGCGACTGCTAACTATATTGGGGTCTTGTCATGGGCTTTAGTATTTGGCTTAGCCTTAAAAACAGCAAGCCAAGAAACCAAACACCTCATAAAAACAGCAGCGGAAATCACGTCACAAATCGTCGTTTGGATCATTAACTTGGCGCCTATCGGAATCATGAGTTTAGTCTTTGCCACCGTTTCTGAAAATGGGATTGGTATTTTATCAGATTACGCCCTGCTCATTCTTGTTTTAGTAGGAACCATGGCTTTTGTAGCTTTAGTTGTTAACCCCCTTATCGCTTTTGTTGTCATGCGTCAAAACCCTTATCCTCTGGTTTTCAGATGTTTACGCGAATCAGGCATTACAGCTTTCTTTACCAGAAGTTCAGCCGCTAACATTCCTGTTAATATGCAGCTTTGTAAGAAACTTGGGCTGAGCAAAGATACCTATTCTGTATCAATTCCACTTGGGGCAACCATCAATATGGGTGGGGCAGCTATTACTATTAATGTCTTGACCCTTGCTGCGGTTAATACCTTTGGCATCCCAATTGATTTTCTAACAGCTCTGCTATTGAGCGTTGTCGCAGCAGTGTCTGCTTGTGGTGCTTCTGGAGTTGCTGGAGGTTCTTTATTGCTCATTCCAGTGGCATGTAGCTTATTTGGGATTTCCAATGACCTGGCTATGCAGGTTGTTGGCGTTGGCTTCATTGTTGGTGTCATTCAGGATTCGTGTGAAACTGCTTTGAACTCATCAACCGATGTCCTGTTCACAGCCATTGCTGAAAATGCTTTTTGGAAACGGAAGAAGGCCTAGTCAGGTTTCGTTTAATGTCTAAAAAACATCCTTGGAGAGATCCAAGGATGTTTTAGAACGTAGACAAACTCTATTTTTAGAAGGTGTCAATGAAAATGGTTTAATGATCATGACTTCAACTAACTCTTGAAACACTTATGTTATCGTGTTTCAGGAGTTTTCTTATTTAAGATAGCCGAGATAGTCAAATTTTTCAAAGGTGTGGTCGTTAGCAATAGCGACAATAATCGTATTAGCTTCTAGCGGCTCAAATGGTTTGACATTAGTATCTAAGGTTTTCACTTCTTTTTGGCGCATGCCGATGACATTTAATTCGTATTTGCGACGGACATCTAATTCAGACAAGGACTGGCCTTCCCAGCTCTCAGGAATAACAAATTCAATCATGGAAATGCCATGTTCCAAGTAGATAATACTTTCAATATGCCGTCTGAGAAGGTTTGAGGCAACGCGTTTTCCAGAATCACGCTCAGGAGTGATGACTTTAGTTGCCCCGATACCGTATAGAACTTCTTCAAAAATTTTATTTTTAGCCTTGGCAATAATGGTTGGAACACCGAGTTTTTTACAGTGCATGACTGCAAGTACAGAAGACTCTAGGTTGTTACCAGATGCGATAACAACAGTGTCACAATGTTCAATCCCAACAGCTAGCAAAAATTCCTTGTCGGTAATATCTCCAACAGCAGCTTTGGTCACTAAATCAGCGACTTCTTTCACATGGCTTTCTCGAATATCAATGGCAATAACATCTTGATCGAAATTACTTAATTCTCTAGCGACAGTTCGGCCGAAGATACCAAGACCAAGAACGCCGACAGTTTTACGTTTTAACATGTTTTCTCCTTAACCCACTAGAATATCAGTAGTGGCATATTGAATGGTTTTTTCTTTACGCTGAATTAAACTGATGAGGACAGTAATAGGACCGACTCGACCAACGAACATCAGGACAATGACAATAAGACGCCCTGCAGTAGATAATTGTGGGGTCAAATCCATAGATACTCCAACTGTCGCAATAGCAGAAATTGATTCAAACAAGAGCGGAATAGGGGCAATATTTGGCTCTACGCTAAGTAATAAAATGAATCCTATCATAAGGACTGCAAAGAAGAAAATAAGAACCGTCATGGTTTGCTTAATCGTCTTATTTGCGATAATCCGGTTCCGAAAGGTTACCTCTGATTGCCCAGATAATTCCGCTTTGAAGAGCAAGAAGGTAATGGCTGCCGTTGTGACTTTGATCCCACCAGCAGTTCCGCCAGGAGCTCCACCAATAACCATTTGAATCATGTAAAGAATATTGGTAGGTGCAAGGGTATCCTTGTAAGAAATGGTGGCAAAACCAGCAGTCCTCATGGTAACTGTCTGAAAAAAAGAAACCATAAATTGCTGATGCAAACTATAATTGGCGATGGTCTTGCTGTTATCTTTTTCTAAGAACCAAGATAGGAAGGTTCCAAGAACGAGAATAACAGCGGTCGTTTGGATAACTAGCCTAGATTGATTCGATAACTTACGAAAAGTTGCGCCATAGCAGTGGGGTCTTACAAAAAAGTATTTTTTAAAAGCTAAGCCTAGATCAACCCAGACAGCAAATCCTAGACCACCGGAAATAATGAGGAAGGTAATGATAAGATTAAGCGTAGGATTCAAGACAAACTCTTTTAGACTAGAGGCACCTAAATTATCGAAACCAGCATTACAAAAAGCAGAGATGGCTAGAAAAATACTGTTAAAAATGCCATGCTTCCATCCAAAGCGAGGAATAAAATCGGTCATCATAATAAGAGCTGCGATAGCTTCAAGACCAAAAGTGACCTTATAGGCAAAGAAAAGATAGTGCTTTAAATCTTTGCTATCTCCGCGGTTTAAGGCTGACTGGAGTAGGGTTTGATCGCTCAGTCGCATTTTACGTTTAAGGGCAAAGGTGCTCATAGCAATCAGGGTCACTAAGCCAAGCCCCCCAATTTGCATTAGCATCATGGCGATGGTCTGGCCGATACCGTTGTAAACTTCGGCAACGGGAACAACAGAGAGTCCTGTCACGCAAACCATGGAAACAACATTAAAGAAATGGTCAAGATAGACAGTATCTGGGCCATTTTGATAATGGGTAAAAGGCATGGATAATAAGAGAGTCCCAATCAGAATCACGATAGCAAAACTGCCAGTTAGGCGCTGTGTGACCGATAAGGATTGGATAAATGAGCGTTTCATGTTTCCTCCATAATAATATCTCAACCTATGATAACAAAAATAAGCTAAAAAAGCTAAGTTTCCTCTTAGCTTTTCAAAGGTTATAAGGGTTTTTTGTTGGGCAAGCCAGCTTTTCGTGGGTATTTATTAGGGGTTTCTTTTTTCTTCTCAACAACGGTGATGTAACGAGAATCTCCATTTGGCAATTGGTAGTGGTGGTTAACAATGACTTTCCCAAAAAGAAGCGACAGTGCTGTTTTAGCATCTTCTAATTCTTGATCAGCAGCTTGTGCCTTTAAGGCGATTAATTTTCCTCCAATTTTTAAAAAGGGGATGGTTAATTCAGATAGAACTTGCATACGGGCAACTGCTCTAGCGGTAACGATATCAAATTGTGCACGAAAAGCCTTGTTCTGTCCAAAGTCTTCTGCTCTGCCATGGAAAAAATGGACATTCTCCAAACCCAATTCTTGAGCAAGGAGTGTCAGAAAAGAAATCCGCTTATTGAGAGAATCAATAATGGTAACCTCAAGGTTTGGGAAAAGAATTTTCATAGGGAGACTAGGAAAGCCAGCACCAGCACCAATATCCAATAATCGAACAGGATCGTTAGATAAAAAACCTTGGAGAATAGGAGCGATAGAATCATAGAAGTGTTTAAGGTAAACGTCATTTTCTTCTGTGATAGCTGTTAAATTAATCTTAGTATTCCATTCCACTAGTAATTTGAAGTAGGTGTCAAATTGCTCTTTTTGCTTAAGAGATAAGGAAAAGCCATCTTCTTCTAATGTGTGGTAAAAATCTTGGGGTGTCATCTGTATCCTCTGTCTTTGATTATTGCTACCATTTTACCATAAAATAAAGGATAGTAAAATCCAATAAATCATTAGAAATAGTCCCTCATTACTTGCTATTAGTCTAGAAATTGCTATAATTGAGACACAAAGATTAAAGGAGACACACTATGCCAACAGCTTTGATTATTTTAGTCGTTTTAGGGGTGCTTGCTCTGTGGTTAATGATTAGCTACAATAGCCTGGTTAAATCTCGGATGCACACAAAAGAAGCTTGGAGTCAAATTGATGTGCAATTAAAACGTCGTAATGACTTGATTCCAAATCTTATTGAAACTGTAAAGGGATATGCTAGCTACGAGCAAAAAACATTTGAAAAAATCACTGATTTGCGTGCGCGTGTTGCGAATGCCTCAACTCCTCAAGAAACCATGGCGGCTTCTAATGAATTGAGTAAACAGGTGACCAATTTGTTTGCCGTTGCTGAAAATTACCCAGACTTAAAAGCTAACGAAAACTTCTTGACATTACAAGAAGAGTTGACAAATACTGAAAATAAAATCTCGTATTCTCGTCAACTATATAATTCAACAACATCTAATTATAACCTTCAATTAGAATCTTTCCCAAGCAATATCGCAGGTAAACTATTTGGTTTTAAACCAAGTGAATTCTTACAAACGCCAGAAGCTGAAAAAGAAGTTCCAAAAGTAGAGTTTCATTTTTAAGTGATGTCAGGTCACCAACAAGAATTTTTTTAAGAAAAAGGAGACGCATGCTTTACCAACAGATTTCACGAAATAAGCAGCGCACCGTTGTGTTATTAATTGTTTTCTTCATTCTCTTAGCGCTTATTGGGGCTTCAGCAGGCTATCTTTTAGTGGATAATTACATGATGGGACTAGCTCTAGCTCTTATCATTGGTGCTATCTATGCAGTCAGCATGATTTTTCAATCCACCAGTATTGTGATGAACATGAATTTTGCTAGAGAAGTCAGTGAGGCAGAAGCTCCCTACTTTTATCATATTGTCGAAGATATGGCTCTGGTGGCTCAGATTCCGATGCCGAGAGTTTTTATTATTGACGATCCTTCTTTGAATGCCTTTGCCACAGGTTCTAGCCCTAAAAACGCTGCTGTTGCGGCTACAACAGGCTTACTTGAAGTGATGAATCGTGAGGAACTTGAAGGGGTAATCGGTCACGAAGTTAGCCATATTCGTAATTATGATATTCGTATTTCTACTATTGCAGTAGCCTTGGCTAGCGCTATTACCCTTATTTCTAGTATTGGTGGACGGGCGCTTTGGTACGGCGGTTCTCGCAGACGAAATAGCGATGGCGATAGCAATAGTGACAACGGTTTAGGAATTATTCTCCTATTCTTGTCACTTTTGTCCTTGATTTTAGCGCCGTTAGTGGCAAGCCTGATTCAGCTAGCTATCTCACGTCAAAGAGAATATTTAGCTGATGCTAGTTCAGTTGAACTGACTAGAAACCCTCAAGGAATGATTAAGGCGCTTGAAAAGCTACAGTCATCTCAGTCGGTGAAATATCCTGTTGATGATGCTAGTGCGGCTCTGTATATTAATGAGCCACGAAAAAAAGATGGTCTCAGTTCCTTATTTAGTACCCACCCTCCTATTGAAGAGAGGATTGAACGACTGAAACACATGTGAGCGTTTGGCGTCAGCTCAAGCCTCACTTTTTCTTTTTTTTTTTTCGGTTTTTAATGTTCAGAAAAACAATTGCTTGGATAAGGAAACCATTTTATTCTATTAGTTGATACTGCCAGAATTGTCTGTATGACATCCCTAAAATGAGTAAAACGAAGTTGAAAAATGAGATTATCTAACTTTTGAAATTAAAAAATGTAAGAAAATTGTCATAAATCTATTGACAAATCACGGATATAATAGTAAAAATAGATTAGAGTTTTATTAGGAGAAAATGATGTTAGTTATTTCTGAAATCCGAAAATGCCCAGACGGTCTTTCTTTTGACCGAGTATGTGATGTCAAAGCAAAGTTACTTGAACGTAATCCCCAGATTATTGACCTTAAAAATGTTAGGGTCGTTGGTAATGTTCACCATGATGCTGGTCTTTATTTGTTGCAATATCAGCTTAGCTATGAGCTAACCTTACCTTCTAGTCGATCCATGACTCCTGTCAGTTTAAACGAAGTTCAACAGGTTCAAGAATTATTCATTGAAGCTGCAGATTTGGTAGATAAGCAGGATATGGTGGATGACAATCTGGTTTTGGTTTTAGAAGATGACAAGATTGACCTAGAAGAAAGTATTGTGGACAATATTTTATTAGCCATACCATTGCAGGTCTTGACGGAGGAAGAAAAAAATTCCCAAGACTTGCCAACGGGTCAAGATTGGACAGTCTTGACGGAGGAACAGTATCAGTCACTTAAAGAAGAAAAGCAAAAAGAAAATAATCCGTTTGCTAGCTTGCAAGGATTGTTTGATGAATAAAGCTGAATATTAAAGATGTCTGTAATTTTTATTTGAAAAAAGGACTTTTCTTTGATATACTCTTTAGAGAATGTGGTTATTCACTTGTGTGGGGCATTTGTTGGCCACAAAGGGGTGAAGAAGGTAATACTATCAGAAACTTTCGTACTCATTAGGTGACTATTTGAGCCTTGGAACTCAAATATTATAAAAATTAGATGGACCTCGTGGTTTTCTTTCTGGGAGAGAAAGAGTTCATAAGAGGATAAGGGTTGGTGTAGATGACAAAGAAAATTTTAATTATCGAAGATGAAAAAAATCTCGCAAGGTTTGTTTCACTTGAACTGCAACATGAAGGTTATGAAGTAACCGTTGAAGTAAATGGTCGTGAAGGGTTAGAAACTGCCTTGGAAAAGGATTTTGATTTAATCTTGCTTGACTTAATGCTTCCTGAAATGGATGGTTTTGAAGTGACCCGTCGCTTACAGACTGAAAAAACAACATATATCATGATGATGACTGCACGTGATTCGATTATGGATGTGGTGGCAGGCTTGGACCGTGGTGCGGATGACTATATTGTTAAGCCATTTGCGATTGAAGAATTGTTGGCTCGTATTCGTGCAATTTTCCGTCGTCAAGATATTGAATCTGAAAAGAAACTGCCTAGTCAAGGAATTTATCGTGACTTGGTCTTGAACCCGCAAAACCGTTCGGTTAATCGTGGGGATGATGAAATTCCCCTCACTAAACGTGAATACGACTTGCTTAGCATTTTGATGACAAACATGAACCGTGTGATGACACGTGAAGAATTGCTCTCAAATGTTTGGAAATATGATGAGGCAGTTGAAACAAACGTTGTTGATGTTTATATTCGTTACCTTCGTGGTAAAGTTGACATCCCAGGTAAGGAATCTTATATCCAAACCGTTCGCGGCATGGGATATGTTATTCGTGAGAAATAATTAAGATGGCAAATCAGAAGCAGAAACAAAAGAAATATAAAAAATCGTTACCAAAACGTTTATCCAATATCTTTTTTGTTCTCTTTTTCTGCATTTTCTCTGCCTTCACGCTGATTGCTTATAGTTCAACAAACTCTTTCTTGTTGAAAAAAGAAAAGCAATCGGTCTTTCAAGCTGTAAATATTGTTAGAGTTCGTCTTTCTGAGGTGGACTCTAATTTTACATTAGAGAACTTAGCAGAAGTTTTGTATAAAAATGATAAGACACATCTGAGAATTGATGATAAAAATGGTAGTCGAGTTATCAGAAGTGAGCGAGACATTACCAATACACTTGATGCCAATCAGGATATTTATGTTTACAATGTTGATAAGCAGATGATTTTTACGACAGACGATGAGGAAGCCTCTCCTGGCTTGAGAGAGCCTATTGGTAAGGTTTTTCATGATCATATCGAAGACAAGTATCGTGGTTTTTCCATGACCCAAAAGGTTTATTCTAACCAAACAGGAAAATTTGTTGGTTATGTTCAAGTCTTTCATGACTTGGGGAATTACTATGTCATCAGAGCGCGTCTCTTATTCTGGTTACTAGTAGTTGAACTATTTGGGACCAGTCTGGCTTATTTGATTATTTTGATTGCTACTCGTCGTTTCTTGAAACCGTTGCATAATTTGCACGAAGTCATGCGCAACATTTCTGAAAATCCTAATAATTTGAACCTGCGATCAGATATTTCATCAGGAGATGAAATTGAAGAATTATCAGTTATTTTTGATAACATGTTGGACAAGTTAGAGACCCACACCAAGTTGCAATCTCGTTTTATTAGTGATGTGAGCCATGAGTTGCGAACGCCAGTGGCCATTATTAAAGGACATATTGGTCTTTTGCAACGGTGGGGCAAGGATGATAGTGACATTCTTGAAGAGAGTTTGACCGCGACAGCCCATGAAGCCGATCGTATGGCTATCATGATTAATGACATGTTGGATATGATTCGTGTCCAAGGGTCTTTTGAAGGACATCAAAATGATACAACCGTTTTAGAAAACTCTATTGAAACTGTTATTGGTAATTTTAGGGTGTTGAGAGAGGATTTTGAATTTACCTGGTATTCTGAAAATCCCGAAACCTTAGCGCGCATCTATAAAAATCACTTTGAGCAGGCTTTGATGATTCTTATTGATAATGCGGTGAAATATTCACGTCAAGATAAGAAAATTTCAATTGATCTTAGAGTGAATAACAAGCAAGAAGCTATTGTCCAGGTTCAAGACAAGGGTGAAGGGATTTCCAAAGAGGACATCAAGCATATTTTTGAACGCTTTTACCGTACAGACAAATCTCGTAATCGGACAAGCACTCAAGCCGGGTTGGGGATTGGTTTATCGATTCTCAAACAGATTGTGGATGGCTATCATTTACAGATGGAAGTTGAGAGCGAATTGAATAAAGGATCGGTCTTTATTCTTCACATTCCCCTAGCAACGGCAAAGAAAAACTAGGAATTGCTTTTTAAGCAATCGCTATCCGATAAAGAGTGAACTAAATTTTTGAGTAAGAATGGTATCGCTTGTGGTGCCATTCTTTTTGTTGCTGTTATTTTTAAATAGGAGCAAAAAAGAGACGGGGTGAAAGCTTTCCCTTGACATATTCTTTTGTTATCCTTGAAATTATGGTAGAATAGAGTACTAGATTATTTTGATAGAATTGGGGTGTTTGCGTGCGTTGTCCAAAATGTAATTATAATAAATCGAGTGTTGTTGATAGCAGACAAGCTGAAGACGGCAATACTATTCGTCGTCGGCGAGAATGTGAAAAATGCCATACCCGTTTTACAACATTTGAACGTGTGGAAGAACTCCCCTTGCTAGTGATTAAAAAGGACGGGACGAGAGAACAGTTTTCAAGGGATAAAATTTTGAATGGGGTTGTTCAAAGTGCTCAAAAGAGACCTGTTTCGAGTACGGATATTGAGAATTTGATTTCGCGTATTGAGCAAAGGGTTCGTACCACTTACGAAAATGAAGTCTCAAGTACGGTTATTGGTAATTTGGTGATGGATGAATTGGCAGAGCTAGATGAAATCACTTATGTGCGCTTTGCCAGCGTCTATAAGAGTTTCAAAGATGTCGATGAAATCGAAGAGCTCTTGCAACAAATCACCAATCGCGTGCGAGGAAAAAAGAAGAGTGGTTTAAATGATGAAACCCATTGATACCTTTACCTATCTTAAACGAAACAAGGTTCTTTATGATTCGACCAGCCTAGTTCAGTTGTATTTTCCGATTATCGGAAGCGATGCAGTTGCTGTTTACCAGTACTTTGTTCATTTTTTTGATGATGGTGCCAAGTCACACAAATTTAGTGATGTTTTAAATCATTTGCAATTTGGTATGAAGCGTTTTGAGGACGCTTTGAGAATGCTGACAGCGATGGATTTGATGGTCTTGTATCAACTACCAGATAGCTATTTGATTAAGTTGCAACAGCCGTTAGCTCATGAAGCTTTTCTCAAGCAACCGGTTTATTCTCGGTTGTTGGAACAAAAAATTGGGGATGCAGCTGTGTCAGAGTTACAGGTAACCATTCCTAGTCAAGCAAGAAATATTTCAAAACGCTTTTCTGATGTTTTTGGAACTGAGGGTATTCCTGTTACAGTATCTCAGAGCTCCAAAAAATCATTTGATTTGGATAGTTTTCAACAGTTGATGGTTCGGGATGGGTTACAATTTGAAGACAATCAAAAAGATGTGGTCAGCCTCTACAGTATTGCAGAGCAATACGACATGAACTGGTTTGATACCTATCAATTGGCAAAAGCTACTGCTGTTAATGGGAAAATCCAACCCAAACGCTTGTTGGCTAAGAAAAAGCAGGCAGTTAGGGAACCGAGTAAGGAGCAGTTTTCGCAGGCTGAACAAGTGATCTTGCGAGAAGCTAAGCAAGATAGTGCTCTTGTTTTCTTAGAAAAGATAAAAAAAGCAAGGCGGGCAACTGTTACTAAGGATGAAAAAATCTTATTGCAAACCTTGGCGAAGATGGACTTTCTGGATGATGTTATCAATGTGATGGTGCTTTATACCTTTAATAAGACAAAATCTGCTAATTTACAGAAAAGTTATGTATTAAAAATGGCCAATGATTTTTCTTACCAAAAGGTATCAACGGCTGAAGAAGCTATGTTGACCTTGCGGGCTTTCACAGGTCGCCAAAGTAGTCGTCAAGCAAAAACAGGTCAGAATAATGTGCCTAAGTGGAGCAATCCTGACTATCAAGAAACAACAAGTCAAGAAGAGCAGGCTAAACTGGATCAGTTCAAGCAGGCTGCTTTGAAGAGATTAGAAAACCTCAGAAAGGGTGGTGACTAGATGGAAAAGATTGGAGAAACCATGGCAAAATTGGGTCAAAACAATCGTGTTAATAGTGACCAGTTGATTCAAACCATTTTAGCGGATCCCGAAGTAGCAAGTTTCATCAGTCACCATCACCTATCACAGGAGCAAATTAAGCTTAGCTTGTCCAAGTTCAATCAGTTTTTGGTGGAACGCCAGAAGTATCAGCTCAAGGATGCTTCCTATATTGCTAAGGGGTATCAGCCTATTCTGACGATGAATGAAGGCTACGCGGATGTGTCTTATTTGGAAACCAAAGAATTGGTAGAAGCCCAAAAACAGGCAGCTATCTCAGAACGAATACAACTGGTTAGCCTACCAAAATCTTACCGACACATTCATTTATCAGATATTGATGTTAATAACACCAGTCGTATGGAAGCCTTCTCTGCTATTTTGGATTTTGTGGAGCAATACCCATTAGCAGGGCAAAAAGGCTTGTATTTGTATGGAGATATGGGGATTGGCAAGTCTTACTTGTTAGCTGCCATGGCTCATGAATTATCTGAGAAAAAAAGCGTGTCAACCACTCTTTTACATTTTCCGAGCTTTGCCATTGATGTAAAAAATGCCATTTCAAACGGCTCTGTTAAAGAAGAAATTGATGCGGTCAAAAATGTACCAGTGCTCATTTTAGATGATATTGGTGCAGAGCAGGCCACTTCCTGGGTTCGTGATGAAGTTTTGCAGGTGATTTTACAATACCGCATGTTAGAGGAATTGCCAACCTTCTTTACCTCTAATTATAGTTTTGCGGATTTGGAGCGGAAATGGGCAACCATCAAAGGAAGTGATGAAACTTGGCAGGCCAAACGTGTCATGGAACGCGTGCGTTATTTGGCTAAAGAGTTCCATTTGGAAGGGGCTAATCGCCGCTAGATGAGTGATAAACGTCAAGAAGAATAGCTACACGTGTGAGTGAAAGAAAAGGAGAATCATGGTTTTACCTACCGTTGCCATTGTGGGCCGTCCAAATGTGGGCAAGTCCACCTTATTTAATCGGATCGCAGGAGAGCGCATTTCAATTGTTGAAGATGTTGAAGGGGTTACCCGAGACCGCATTTACGCTACTGGAGAATGGCTTAATCGCCAATTCTCATTGATTGATACAGGTGGTATTGATGATGTTGATGCCCCGTTTATGGAGCAAATTAAGCACCAGGCTCAAATTGCCATGGAAGAGGCGGACGTTATCGTCTTTGTTGTTTCAGGCAAAGAAGGGGTTACAGACGCGGATGAATATGTGTCGAAAATCTTATATCGAACCAATACTCCAGTGATTTTAGCTGTGAACAAAGTGGATAATCCTGAAATGCGTAATGACATTTATGATTTTTATTCTCTTGGTTTGGGTGATCCGTATCCTATTTCTTCTGTTCACGGTATTGGAACAGGAGATGTCTTGGATGCTATCGTTGAAAACTTGCCAGTAGAAGAGGCTGAAGAAAATGATGATATTATTCGCTTCAGTTTAATCGGTCGTCCCAATGTCGGGAAATCTAGCTTGATTAATGCTATCTTGGGTGAGGATCGCGTTATTGCTAGCCCTGTCGCAGGGACAACACGTGATGCGATTGACACGCATTTCACTGATGCTGACGGTCAAGAATTTACCATGATTGACACAGCTGGGATGCGCAAATCTGGCAAGATTTATGAGAACACCGAAAAATATTCTGTGATGCGTGCCATGCGTGCCATTGACCGCTCTGATGTGGTCTTGATGGTTATCAACGCTGAAGAGGGAATCCGTGAGTACGATAAGCGAATTGCTGGTTTTGCACACGAAGCTGGTAAAGGAATGATTATTGTCGTTAACAAATGGGATACCATTGACAAGGATAACCATACCGTTGCCAAGTGGGAAGCGGATATTCGGGATCAATTCCAATTCTTGACTTATGCTCCAATTATTTTTGTATCAGCTTTGACAAAGCAGCGCTTGAATAAATTACCGGAATTGATTAAAGGCATTAGTGACAGTCAGAATAAGCGTATCCCATCTGCTGTCCTCAACGAAGTTATCATGGATGCTATTGCCATTAACCCAACACCAACGGATAAGGGCAAACGCTTGAAGATTTTCTATGCCACTCAAGTGTCAGTAAAGCCACCAACATTTGTTGTCTTTGTTAACGAGGAAGAATTGATGCACTTCTCATACTTGCGTTTCTTAGAAAATCAAATTCGTGCAGCCTTTACCTTTGAAGGGACACCTATTCATTTAATTGCGCGTAAACGGAAATAAGAAACGAGCATCAGCTAAGGTGATAACTAAAAAAGACATTATTAGTTGCTGATAAGGATTGTGTTCTGTATGTTACAGGAGACAATCCTTTTTATGATACCTTTAAGGGTGCAGATGAGGGATTAGTAGCAAACAAAGAAGACAGGAAAAAGGATTTTTACAAGAAATCTCATGTGATTTTTGTTATAATCAAAGGATAAGCAAAAAGGTGGGGAAAATATGGCTAGATTAATTCCAGGACGTGTACGGAATGAGGGGATTGAGCTTTATGAACAAGGTTTAGTCACACTGCTAGATGAAAAAGAAGGGCTTCTTCAAGTGGAAGTTGATCCCTATCAGGTGCAGTATGGTGCTGACGATGAGGATATTACTTGTCAATGTGATACCTTTAAGGCAAGACAATATTGTAAGCATATCGCGGCTGTCGAGTATTTTTTGAAGAATAACCAAGAAGGGAAGCGTTTTTTGGAGCACTTGACTGGTCAAACGGAAACAAAAGCAGAAACTCAAAAAATGACTTCTTTTGGTAGTCTCTTTTTGGATAATTTAGCTATGAATGAAGATGATTCTGTTAAATATAGGCTGTCTGCTCTTGGTAGTCGAAGCCCTTTTTCGTCAGATTACTGGTGGAGTCTGAAAATCAATCGTTTGCCAGATGAGCGTTCTTATGTGATTCGAGATATTAAAGGTTTTTTGCAGCTTGTTAAAAAAGAAGGATTTTATCAAATTGGGAAAAATTATTTTGAACAACTCTCATGGCTGCAGTTTGACCCTTCCAGTCAAGACCTCATTGAGTTTTTATGGCGCCTGGCGTCTGATGCTGACAAAGGGGATAACGATAGCATTTTTCCAAATCATGCAAGGTATTTGCGCTTACCTAGTGGTTTTTTTGAAGAAGGCATTCACCTTTTAACTTCTCTTTATGACTTTACTTTTGAGGGACCTTCTCAAACCTATCATCATCTTTTTGTCCGTCCTTTGGAAGCAGAGGCAGGCCTTTATGAGTTTAAAGTGGAAGTGCACCGCAAATCTATTGAATTGCAAATTACTGAAAAAAATGTGCAATACCTCTTTGATAATGATTATCTTCTTTATCAAGATACCTTTTATCACTTGACGTTAAAGCAACGAAAAATGGTTCAGGCTATTCGTAGCTTGCCCATTGAGGCCGACTTGGCTAAGCATATTCATTTTGACTTGGTTGATCAGGCTAAATTGGCTGCTAGCCTACTTGACTTTAAACAAATTGGAATCGTTCAGGCACCTAAAAGTTTCACCATTCGAGACTTTGATGTAACCTTCCAATTTGACTTGGCAACTCAAGATGAGGTTAGCTGCCAGCTTATGTTTGATTATGGCAATTACCAAGTCAGTGATAAAGCAAGTTTAGCTCATTTGCCTTTTGCCAGTAATTACAAGAAAGAAGAAAAAATCAATCGCTCTCTAAAAGCCTGTGGCTTTTCTCCTCAATTTTATTCTAAAAAACGTCTAGTTAGCACAGAAGACCGGTATGCTTTTTTCGCAGAGATACTTCCTTATTTTGAACGTTTAGGAACTGTGCAAGTCAGTTCAGCCGTACAGGGATTACGATTTAAAGAAACACCTAGAATTGCGATTGAGCGTAAGGGGGGCTTACTGGATATTTCCTTTGATTTTTCCACCATTGTCGAAGATGATATTGATGATGCCTTGACTGCCCTTTTCCAAAATAATCCCTACTTTGTGAGCCAAACAGGGCAACTGGTTGTATTTGATGATGAGACGCAAAAGATTAGTCAGAGCCTGCAAGAATTACGGGCTAGACAATTGAAAAATGGTCACATGCAACTGGATGGCATTGCAGCATTGCAGGTGTCACAGCTCTTTGATGGCATGACTTCTGTGCACTTTTCAAAAGAGTTGGAAGAATTAGCGCATCATTTGCAACATCCAGAAACGTTTGCTGTAAAACCTCCGGCGGTTCAGGCACAGGTGAGGGACTACCAACGTCAAGGAATTCAGTGGTTGTCGATGTTAGACCATTATGGTTTTGGAGGTGTTTTGGCAGATGACATGGGGCTTGGAAAAACTCTCCAAACCATTGCTTTCTTATCAAGTCAGTTAAGACCAGATAGTAAGGTACTCATTTTGTCGCCGTCAAGCCTGATTTACAATTGGTTGGACGAGTGTCAAAAATTCACTCCTCAGCTAGATGTTGTCGTCTCTTATGGGCTTAAACAGGTTAGAGACCAAATCATTCAAGAGGGTCACCAAATAACCATTACCAGCTACTCCTCTTTTAGGCAGGATTTTGAAGCCTACCAAGATTTTCAGTATGATTATCTTATTTTAGATGAAGCGCAACTGATTAAGAATGCTCAGACGAAAATTGCACAATGTTTGCGTGCTTTTAATGCCACAAATTGCTTTGCCCTTTCCGGAACTCCCATTGAAAATAAATTGTTAGAAATTTGGTCCATTTTCCAAATTGTTTTACCAGGTCTTCTTCCAGCTAAGAAAGATTTTTTGAAAATGAGTGCCAAGCAAGTGTCGCGTTACATCAAGCCTTTTATCATGCGTCGTAAAAAGGAAGACGTCTTACCAGAATTACCTGATTTGATTGAAATGACTTATGCAAACGAAATGACCGATAGTCAGAAAGCTATCTATTTGGCACAGTTAAGGCAGATGCAAGATCAGGTTCGTACGGCCAGTGATGCTGATATTAACTGTCGTAAGATTGAAATTCTATCAGGGATTACTCGCTTGAGGCAGATTTGTGATACCCCGAGCCTCTTTATGACTTATGATGGAGAAAGTGGTAAGGTAGACAGTTTGAGAACTTTATTACTGCAAATCAAGGAAAACGGCCACCGTGCATTGGTTTTCTCTCAATTTAGGGGAATGCTGGATTTAGCCAAGCAAGAAATGGACGCTCTAGGATTGACCTCTTATCAAATGACAGGATCTACCCCTGCTAATGAACGACAAGAAATGACCCGAGCCTTTAATAACGGCTCCAAGGACGCCTTCTTGATTTCCCTCAAAGCAGGTGGAGTTGGGCTCAATCTAACAGGGGCGGATACAGTTATTTTGATTGACTTGTGGTGGAACCCTGCTGTTGAAATGCAGGCCATCAGTCGCGCCCATCGTATTGGTCAGGAAAGTAATGTAGAAGTTTACCGTTTGATTACTCGAGGAACAATCGAAGAAAAGATTTTAGAATTACAAGAAAGTAAGCGTCACTTGGTAACCACCGTCTTGGACGGTAATGAGAGTCGCGCAAGCATGTCTATTGAAGAAATTAAAGAAATTTTAGGACTAGAATCCTAGTCAAAAAAGCCAGTTTCGCAGGTAGAAACTGGCTTTTTGTGATGATTTAAATGAGTTGAAAATAAAAAAGTAAAATTTAGCTTTTCAATAGTTCAAATAGCCAAAAAGGGCAGAGTTGTCGATGTCAGTTTGGGAAGACCAGGAATTTCTGACTTGACCATTTTACTAAGTTGTTTGCTGGATAGAATGATATAGGAATACTTTGAAAAATAAGAGTATTTACGTTATAATAGGGAATGCTACAAGAAGGGAGAAGCAAAAAAAGGATGACAAACAATCAATTTCCTCTGGTTGCAGATGGTGTTCCGATTATTGATACAGCTAAGCAAATGGCTTTGTATGACAACGAAGACCTCATCACCAATATCCATGGCTATTATCAAGACAAGGATTATGATGATGTCACCAAAAATTATCAATTTGCGGATCAAATAACCTCTCACCAATCCCTTTCAACTCACCGTCTTCAAACCATTAATGAAGGCCGTAGTTATGCCAAAGAGGCACGTCAAAAAGCAAAGAAAGATCTCAAGAAAAAAAGACAGGCCTACCTTGCAAAAGACAGGCCCTATGTTTCTAAGCAAGTCACTAAGAAAAGCCATTCAATTGAGTCTCCCCTCCCTAAAGAGAAGCCAGTGACAGAAATGAGCCGTTTTACCAATAAGTTTCATCAAGAAAATTATATTTTAGCAGAGCTTCCTCGTGAGTACAAAGAGCCTCAAAATCCGTCACAGCAAGGTTCTGCCAAGAAAAATAATTATGATTTTTTAAAGCGCAGTCAAATTTATAATAGCAAAGAAACTAGAGAACAACGGGAAAAAACAATTGCGCAAGAGCTTAATCTAAGTCGCTTTGAAGACCTTGAATAAAGGGAAATGACTAGGTGAAAGCAGGATAACAAAGGAGTTAAGATGTCAAAAACTTATCATTTTATCGGAATTAAAGGGTCAGGAATGAGTGCCCTAGCCCTTATGTTGCATCAGATGGGACATAAGGTGCAGGGAAGTGATGTGGAAAAGTATTATTTCACCCAGCGTGGTTTAGAAAAAGCTGGCATCACCCTTCTCCCATTCAGTGAGGATAATATCACTGAGGATATGGAACTTATTGCAGGAAATGCCTTTCGTGAAGATAATAATAATGAAGTAGCTTACGCTATTCACCATCACATTCCTTTCAAACGTTATCATGAGTTCTTAGGGGAGTTTATGAAACAATTTATCAGTTTTGGTGTGGCGGGTGCCCATGGCAAAACCTCTACCACTGGTTTATTGTCACACGTTTTAAAAAACATTACAGATACCTCTTACCTCATCGGTGATGGTACTGGTCGTGGTTCGGCTAAGGCCCAATATTTTGTCTTTGAATCAGATGAATATGAGCGTCATTTCATGCCTTATCATCCAGAGTATTCCATCATTACTAATATTGATTTTGACCATCCTGACTATTTTACAGGGATTGATGATGTGCGAAATGCTTTTAATGACTATGCTAAGCAGGTGAAGAAAGCCTTGTTTGTCTATGGTGAAGATGAGGAATTAAAGAAAATCACAGCCGATGCTCCGATTTACTACTACGGTTTTGAAGCTGGAAATGATTTTGTGGCTTTCGACATTACACGTACCACAAATGGTTCAGATTTTAAGGTTAAACACGATGGTAAAGTGATTGGTCTGTTTCATGTCCCTGCCTATGGACGCCATAATATTTTAAACGCTACAGCGGTTATTGCCAACCTTTTTGTCGCTGGGATTGACATGGCTCTAGTGGCAGAGCATCTTAAAACGTTCTCGGGTGTGAAGCGCCGTTTTACAGAGAAAATTATCAATGACACCATTATTATTGATGATTTTGCCCATCACCCAACAGAAATTGTTGCAACGATTGATGCGGCTAGACAAAAGTACCCAAGTAAAGAAATTGTGGCCGTTTTCCAGCCGCATACCTTTACACGAACCATTGCCTTGCTAGATGATTTTGCCCTAGCTTTAAATGAAGCTGACAGTGTTTATCTTGCACAAATTTACGGTTCTGCTCGTGAAGTGGACAAAGGGGAAGTTAAGGTCGAAGACCTAGCGGCTAAGATTATCAAGCCATCTCAGGTAGTGACAGTCGAAAACGTTTCACCTCTACTTGACCATGACAATGCCGTTTATGTCTTTATGGGAGCTGGAGATATTCAGTTGTACGAACGCTCCTTTGAAGAATTACTTGCAAACCTCACCAAAAATAATCAATAAAAATTCCTGCCCCAGGCAGGTTTTCTCGTCCTAAAGGAGTTTAAGATGTTAATTAGACAAGTCCAAGAATCTGATTGGGAAGCCATTAGCGCTATTGAGCATGATAATTTTTCGCCGCAGGAAGCGACTACAAAGGAAGTTATTAGAGAGCGGACCCGGCTTATCCCTGATACTTTTTTAGTGGCTCTTATTGACCAAAAACTTGTCGGTTATATTGAGGGTCCAGCTATTGCTAAGCCAATTTTACAAGATCATCTCTTTCACGGTGTTAAAGAGAACCCACAAAAGGGTGGCTATATTGCCATTACCAGCCTCTCAATTGATAAGGCTTTTCAGCAACAGGGAATTGGAATTGCTCTTTTGGCGGCTATGAAAGATTTAGCAGTAACTCAGGAAAGGGAAGGCATTATTTTGACTTGTCATGATTACCTTATTCCCTATTACGAGATGAACGGTTTTAGCAATCAAGGTCTTTCAGAATCAGAGCATGGTGGTGCCGTTTGGTATCAAATGATTTGGAAACCCTAAATAGAAGTTAGCTTAACTGCTTATTTGTTAAGAATAGGTAACAAACACGTGATTTAATTGCATTTATAGTGCTTTTAAGTTATAATGGCGGTTGATTATATTTAGGAGGATTGGCTTTGACCGATTTTAAGGATGATGAGCAACAAAACCAGCAACGAAGTTTTAAAGAACAGATTCTTGCTGAGTTGGAAAAAGCAAATCAAATCAGAAAAGAAAAAGAAGAAGAGCTTTTTCAAAAAGAATTAGAAGCTAAAGAAGCAGCTCGACGCACAGCCCAGCTTTATGCTGAATATAAAAGGCAAGATTTCTTAAAGAAGAAAGCAGAGACATCGAATACTGCAACAGATGAAAAGCTAACTAAAAAGCTCCCTTTAGAGGATAAGCTGGCTACTCAGGAAGACTTGCTAGCGTCCAGGACAGTTGACTTCAATGAGGATAGGACTAGAGAAGGTCTAGTCGATCAGGAGATGTCTTCTTTAGCAAAAGACAGTGAAACCATTCAGGAAAAAGAGGTTTCTCAAGACATTATTCCTGAAGCCACTCAAGGACAACGAACAACTGAGAAAGGCGATGCCGTGAGACGAACAGCAAACAAACGCCAACAGACCGATCGAATGGCTAAAAAGATTTCAACTATTTTGATTAGTTCAATTATCCTTGCCATCTTAGGTATTGGTCTGGCAGGGACCGTTTATGTTTATAGCGCCCTCAACCCTGTTGATAAAAACAGCAAGGAATTTGTCCAAGTTGAAATTCCATCAGGATCAGGGAATAAATTAATTGGACAGATTCTTCAAAAAGACGGTCTGATTAAAAATAGCACTGTTTTTAGTTTTTATACTAAATTTAAAAACTTTACGAATTTTCAGAGCGGTTACTACAACCTGCAAAAAAACATGAGCTTGGAAGAAATCGCCAAAGCCTTGCAAGAAGGTGGAACAGCAGAGCCTACCAAGCCTTCGCTTGGGAAAATTCTTATCCCAGAAGGCTATACCATTAAGCAAATTGCCAAAGCTGTTGAACGCAACAGTAAAGGAAGAAGCAAAAACGCTAAAACACCATTTCATGAAAAAGACTTCTTGGATTTGGTAACAGACGAAGCTTTTATTCAAGATATGGTGAAAAAACATCCTAGGTTACTAGCAAATATTCCGACAAAAGAAGCTGCAGTTTACCGTTTGGAAGGTTACCTTTTCCCAGCGACTTATAACTACTACAAAGAAACCACAATGACAGATCTTGTAGAAGACATGTTAGCGACTACAGATGCTACTTTAGCCCCTTACTATGACCAAATTGCAGCAAGTGGCAAGACGGTCAATGAGGTGTTGACCTTGGCATCTTTGGTTGAAAAAGAAGGAGCGACAGATGATGATAGACGTCAGATTGCCAGCGTCTTTTACAATCGCCTTAACAATGGCATGGCCTTACAATCAAACATTGCCATCTTGTATGCTATGGGGAAACTTGGCGAAAAAACGACCCTAGCTGAGGATGCGACTATTGACACAACCATCAATTCTCCTTATAATATTTATACCAATACAGGATTGATGCCTGGTCCAGTTGATGCCTCAGGGCTTTCTGCTATTGAAGCGACCCTAAACCCAGCTTCAACGGATTACTTATACTTTGTGGCCAATGTCCATACTGGTGAAGTTTACTACGCAAAAACATTTGAAGAACATTCTGCAAATGTTGAGAAATATGTAAATAGTCAAATTCAGTAAATACAAACATGATGTCTAGGCATCATGTTTGTATTTCTGATTCGTTAAAAAGAAAAAGAAAAGAGAAAACAACCATGGCTGAAAAAACCTACCCAATGACCCTAACCGAAAAAGAACAACTTGAGAAAGAATTAGAAGAATTAAAGCTTGTTCGTCGCCCTGAAGTTGTAGAACGTATTAAAATCGCACGTTCTTATGGGGATCTTTCAGAAAACTCTGAGTACGATGCTGCTAAAGATGAACAAGCCTTTGTTGAAGGTCAAATTTCAACCCTTGAAACTAAAATTCGCTATGCTGAGATTATCGATAGCGATGCTGTCGCTAAGGATGAAGTTGCTATCGGTAAAACGGTTGTTGTTCAAGAAGTAGGCACTACAGATAAAGATACTTATCATATTGTTGGTGCTGCAGGAGCAGATATTTTTTCAGGAAAAATTTCAAACGAGAGTCCAATTGCTCAAGCCTTGATTGGAAAGAAAACAGGGGATAAGGTGAGAATCGAATCACCAGCTGCTACTTATGATGTTGAAATCATCAGTGTTGAAAAAACGAATTAATCACACAAAGTCATTATTTGCCTAACCATTAAGTGTTTTGGCCGCTAATGGCTTTTTTAGTATCTTCAAGTGAGATTAACTTATGGCAAGGCAAGCATTGGTGGCATCAGTGATGAGTCAAGAGGATTACAGGTCAGAGATTGTTTTCAATGATTATTGAAGGACAAGAGAAAAGACCAGCACTTTAACCGTGCTAGTCTTTTTTTACCTTTCTTAACGTTTTCGCTGTTTTCCAGCATTACGGTTTGATTTTGCTTTTTTAGTCATGATCGCTTGTGCCATATCTTGTGAAGGGGTCACATCCTTACGAGGAGCTGTGGCTTGATATGCCTTAGGCGGGTTCTTAGCGTACTCTTCTTCGATTTGCTTATGCAAGCGAGGTTTCAAGAAGTAAGTTGTGATTAACTGCTGAATAATACTAAAGAAACCACCAACTAGCCAGTAAAGGCCAACACCAGCAGGAAGTGAGAAGGACATGAAAATCATCATGATAGGCATGGTGTACATCATCGTCTTCATTTGCTCACGTTGTTCTTCTGAAACAGCCATCATTGATAACCATGATTGGAAGAAGTAAAGGGCAGCAATAATTGCCGTTAAGACTAAACTACGACTACCAAGATCAATTCCCATAAAGGTACTTGTTGAGACACCTTTGGTATACTGAGCGGCAAAATACATGGCAGAAAAGAATGGCATTTGAATCAGAAGTGGCAAACAGCCAATTCCTCCAAGAGGGTTGATGCCATGAGCACGCTGAGCAGTCATTAATTCTGTTTGCGCAGCCATTTTTTCTTCTTGACTACTTGCCTGTTTGATGCGTTTGTTGATTGGTTCAAAGACAGGTTTTAAGAAGGCCATTTTCTCAGATTGATAACTTGCCTTCCAAGATTGGTAAAGTCCCAGAGGTAAGATAAGTGTTCTCACGACAATGGTAACAATGATAATAGCAAGCCCATAACCTAGTCCTGCATTGTTTGCAAAGTAATTAATAAAGTAGGACATGGGTTTTCCAAGAAATTCCCAAACCATACCTTTTGGATTTCCGTGAGCGTCTCTTCCCACACAGCCTGTCAAGGTGAACAGGATGGACAGTGCTAGTCCTGAAAAGAGGATGCGATTTAATTTTAGTTTCAATGTATTTATCCTTTAGTTTTTAATATACTTATCTATTTTACTGTTTTTTTCAGAAATTCACAATAGTTCTGAAGTCCGATTTTTAATTGCCTATTCTAAAATCCTGAAAGTCTTCGAAATTAGCCAAGGTAACATCTACATAAGTGACTTTTGCCCATTTAGATGGTCCTTTACGGACCTCTTGAATAAATTTGGCTATTTTATCTGAATATTGAGATTGGGCTAGAACTTCAACGGTACCATCGCTGTTATTCCAAACACGACCGTAAATATCTCCCATTTCTAAGGCTAAGGCATAGGTGGCATAGCGAAAACCAACTCCCTGAACGCGACCAGAGACCAGTAAGCGAACTTTTTGCATAAGAAGGACCTCCTCGTCATTATTATACCACATGCTTAGCAGGAAATCCCATCTGCTACTTGCTGGCTTTGGTTATTGTATTAGAATAGAGATGCAAAGCAAGAGAGGACCAAGTAGGTATTGTACACTACTTGGCCTTATTTGTAGAAGGCTTTTTATCTTTTTGTCCTATGTTTTCCCAGTCTTTTCTGTTTATTTGAGGTTGTTAGCAGGATAGGTTGGTGAAAAGGCTGGAAAAATGGTTCCAAATTTTCAGGTAAAGACTTCAGATGGACAAGTTGTTAAGCATAGTGATGTCAAGAGGAAAAAGTTTGCATAAATGTTTGGGATAATTTGGGATAATTGGTGTAGGGCTTGTCGCTATGAGATACCCGAATTAGAAAAGGTTTATCAACAGATTAAACAAGACAAAGAGTTGCTCTTTTTATCAGTCACCTTGCCTAAAGATAAGGCATTAAAAAATAAGAAGCCTGCCGATGATACCAAGGCAGCGATTCTAACAGCTGCTAAAAAAGAAAGCATTACTTATCCTGTTTATGTTGATTGTGAAGATAAGGCTATGGAAGAATTTGGTATTAGAGCATCCCAAACGCATATTTTCAGTGATCGCGCTGGCAAACTCGTGTCCCCTGTGCCAGAAGAAGGATTTGGAGGTGGCCTTTTGCATATACTGAAAACATTGAAATAGTTAAGGATTGACCTTCTAAGAAGTTTAAGCTTTCAAATACTGTCGTGTATGATATAATAGGCGCATGGTTATTACATCAAAAGCAAATCAATTAATTAAGCAAACAAAAAAATTATTGCAGAAAAAGCATCGAAAACACTCCTATTTGATTGAAGGTTGGCACCTCTTTGAAGAGGCCAAAAAATCAGGACAGGTTTTTCGCCATATCTTTGTTTTAGAGGAAATGGTGGAGCGTCTAGCAAGTGAGCAAGAGCTAGTTATGGTTAGTTCGGAAGTGCTCAAGGAGTTAACTGATTCTCCTAGTCCACAAGGCATTGTTGCTGAGGTAGAAATGCCAGAGTTGACTCTGCCAACAGACTATCGAGGGAAATACTTGATTTTGGAGGACGTCCAAGACCCAGGGAATCTTGGTACGATCATTCGAACAGCAGATGCCGCTCGGTTCGATGGGGTCTTTCTTTCTGAAAAATCAGCAGATATTTATAATCAAAAAACCCTACGTTCCATGCAAGGTAGCCATTTTCATTTGCCAATTTGGCGAACGGATGTCTATCAGCTTTGTCGAGAGCTGCAAGAATATAAAACGCCTATTCTAGCAACAACCCTATCAAAGGAATCTGTTGATTATAAAAGCCTTCCACATTATGAAAGGTTGGCTTTGGTGATGGGGAATGAGGGAAGTGGCATAAGTGAAGAGATGGCAACTATGGCTGACCAACTGGTGCATATTATGATGCCTGGTCAGGCGGAAAGTTTGAATGTTGCCGTAGCAGCAGGAATCCTCATTTTCAGCTTGATTTAAGCTAATATGGTATAATAATGACGTGAGGTGATTATGTTATGCATTACACAGAAGATAAAGAGTATATGGAACACGTCGGTCATTTGATTGCTCATCCTCGCTTTCAAAAATTGAGTCATATTATTCAGCACCAGCATTCAACGCGCCTTGAACATTCTGTCAATGTCTCTTATTCAAGTTATAAATTAGCCAAGCGATTTGGTTGGGATGCCAAAAGTACAGCCAGAGGCGGCTTGCTTCATGATTTCTTTTATTATGATTGGCGCGTGACCAAGTTTAATAAGGGGCATGCTTGGGTTCATCCTCGTATTGCTGTACGAAATGCGAAAAAGTTAACAGAACTCAATAAAAAAGAAGAGGATATCATTCTAAAACACATGTGGGGAGCGACCATTGCTTTTCCGCGTTACAAGGAAAGTTATATTGTGACAATGGTAGACAAATACTGGGCTGTCAAGGAAGCGGTGACGCCTTTGAGACAAAAGTGGTCCAATCGACGGTTTCTTCGTCGCAAGACTCTCCAAAGTCATAATCGTTAAATAAAGGAGTTATTATGAACAATCAAGTCATTTATACGCAATCAGACGCAGGCCTGAATCAATTTTTTGCAAAAATTTATAGTCTGGTGGGGATGGGAATAGGTCTCTCGGCTTTTGTGTCTTATTTGATGCTCTATCCCTTTAGAGCTAACTTAGTGTCTATTATTACCAACCACCCAATGGTTTATTATGGGGCCGCAATTAGTGAACTGATTTTGGTTTTTGTGGCTAGTGGAGCTGCTCGTAAAAATACACCGGCTGCTTTGCCACTCTTTCTCATTTATTCGGCCTTAAATGGTTTTACACTAAGTTTCATTATTGTTGTTTATACGCAAACAACAGTCTTTCAAGCTTTTGTCTCTTCAGCTGTTGTTTTCTTTGCCATGTCGGTCCTTGGAGCTAAGACCAAGCGTGATATGACTGGTTTAAGAAAAGCTATGTTTGCTGCCTTGATTGGTATTATTGTGGCCAGTCTAATTAATCTCTTCATTGGTAGTGGTATGATGAGTTATGTGATTAGTCTTATTTCTGTTTTGATTTTCTCTGGGCTTATTGCCTCAGATAATCAAATGATTAAGCATGTTTATCAGGCGACAAATGGTCAGGTAGGAGATGGTTGGGCTGTTGCTATGGCTTTAAGCTTGTACTTAGACTTTATTAACTTATTTATCAGTCTTCTTCGTATTTTTGGAAGAAATGATTAATTAAGGCAAGTGAGTGTTTTAACACTCGCTTTTCCTTTACCTCTGTTTAAAAATAACCAAGAGAGGAAGAAAAGGGGCTCTTAGTAGCAAAGACACAACTGACCAAAAAAAGCAGGATAAATAGGTGTTAATTTGTAAACTCTTCCTTTTTTTGATATACTATAAAGGATTAAAAACTAGGAGAATTTAGATAAATATGTCAACAACTATTTGGATTTTATTACTTATTGTTGCCCTTGGATTAGGTGTTTTGGGTGGAATTTTTATTGCCCGTAAACAAATTGAAAAAGAAATTGGTGAACACCCACGTTTAACACCAGAGGCTATCCGTGAAATGATGAGCCAGATGGGGCAAAAACCAAGTGAAGCAAAAATCCAACAGACTTACCGTAATATTGTCAAACAATCAAAAGCAGCCATTGCCAAAGGTAAAAAATAAGGAACAATTGCTATAAGGAACCTTGTTAGTATCGTTTAAGAGTGAACAGTCTTTGATTTTCAATGTTCAGTAGAACTTATCTTATCAGTTAGATTTGTCAACTGTTCAGGGTTTAAAAAAGAACTCAGTTGGCTATTACCAACTGAGTTTTTCATATTGTCAGTAAGGAAGTAATGGTGATGGATACAAGACCAATTGGTTTTTTAGATTCTGGTGTGGGCGGCTTGACCGTGGTTCGGGAATTGATGCGGCAGCTACCACATGAGAAAATTGTCTATATCGGTGATTCAGCAAGGGCTCCTTACGGACCAAGGCCAGCTGAGCAAATCAGAGAATACACATGGGAATTGGTCAATTTTTTATTGACCAAACAGGTCAAAATGATTGTTTTTGCATGTAATACCGCAACAGCAGTAGCTTGGGAAGAGGTAAAAGCAGTTCTAGATATTCCTGTTTTAGGCGTTGTTCTGCCGGGGGCAAGCGCAGCTATTAAGTCAACGACAAAAGGTCAGGTTGGGGTTATCGGTACTCCTATGACCATAACATCTGACATTTACCGTCAAAAAATCCAATTATTAGCACCATCTGTGACAGTCACAAGCTTAGCCTGTCCTAAATTTGCACCTATTGTTGAGTCAAATGAAATTCATTCTAGTGTGGCTAAAAAAGTGGTTTACAAAAGCTTGGCTCCTTTAGTTGGGAAGGTAGATACTTTAGTACTAGGGTGTACTCACTATCCCTTGTTACGACCGATTATCCAAAATGTTATGGGACCGTCTGTTAAGTTGATTGACAGTGGAGCAGAGTGTGTTCGAGATATTTCTGTTTTGTTAAATTATTTTGAAATCAATGGTAGTCGTTGTCAAGAAAAGGTGAAGCACCATTTTTATACGACAGCAAGTCCTGAAACCTTTCAAGCTATTGCCTCAGTGTGGTTGAATCAAAAAATAAATGTGGAGCATATAACCTTATGAGTGATAAAATTTACGAATATAAAGATAGGAATAACTGGTTTATTGGAAAGATGACCGGTCATAATTTAATATCAGGCTGGGGAGTTGATCACACAGTCATCAAAAAAATAGATAATCTTTTAGATGGATTGTCTGAAAAATTAGACTGGGAAAACCTTAAGGGCTATGATGTCACAGTAATTCGTTATCAGTCTCCTTTTGCCCTACTGTCATTTTTGGTGGATATGATAAATCAAGAAACCAAGCGTGACATTAAGGTAGTTCGTCATGCAGGTGCAATCCTACTAACGGAAAAGGAAAATTTGCTGGCGGTTTATCTCCCAGAAGGTGGAGTTTCAACAGCTACATTTTTTGCTACCAGCGAGCAGGGATTTGGGGATACCATTTTAATCGCTACACGAAACGAGGGGAAAACCAAAGAGTTCCGCAGTCTATTTGGTCAGCTAGGGTATCGTGTGGAAAACCTCAATGATTATCCTGATTTGCCAGATGTTGCAGAAACGGGTGTCACCTTCGAAGAAAACGCTCGTTTGAAAGCAGAAACGATTTCACGCCTAACAGGAAAAATGGTATTAGCAGACGATTCAGGACTAAAGGTTGATGCCTTGGGTGGTTTACCTGGGGTTTGGTCAGCTCGTTTTTCTGGTCCAGATGCTACAGATGCCAAGAATAATGCCAAACTCTTACACGAATTAGCGATGGTGTTTGAACAAAAAGATCGTTCAGCACAATTTCATACCACTTTGGTAGTGGCTGCTCCAGATAGAGAGAGTTTGGTTGTCGAGGCGGAGTGGCCAGGCTATATTGCCACACAACCTAAGGGAGACAAGGGGTTTGGCTATGATCCGCTCTTTATTGTTGGAGAAACAGGACGGCATGCAGCTGAATTAGAGGCCGATGAAAAAAATCAATTATCACACAGAGGTCAAGCTGTTCGAAAATTAATGGAGGTCTTTCCATCATGGCAAGTAAAACAATCATTGTAATGAGTGATTCTCATGGTGATCGAGATATTGTGCAAGCTATTAAGGACAAGTATCTAGGTCAAGTTGATGCCATTTTTCATAATGGAGACTCTGAATTGAAAAGTTCAGACCCTGTTTGGGATGGAATTTATGTGGTCGGTGGGAACTGTGATTATGATACTGGTTATCCAGACTACTTAGTAACGACACTAGATACCGTTACCGTTGCTCAGACACATGGTCACTTGTACCACATTAATTTTACTTGGGATAAGCTAGATTATTTTGCTCAAGAAGCCGAGGCTGACCTTTGTCTTTATGGTCACTTGCATCGGCCAGCAGCTTGGCAAGTTGGAAAAACCCTTTTTATTAACCCAGGTTCAGTATCACAACCTCGTGGTGAGATTAATGAAAAATTGTATGCCCGAGTTGAAGTGACTGATGATGTCATTAAGGTTGATTATTTTACTCGAAACCATGACCTTTACCCATTACTATCTAAGGAATTTAAACGATGATTGCAAAAGAATTTGAAACGTTTTTAATTAGCCATTTGGATAGCTATCTGATTCCAGCAGAAGACTTAGCCATTTTTATCAATACTCACAATGCAGACCACGTCATGTTGCTATTGGTCAGCAATGGTTTTTCAAGAGTTCCCGTTATTACGCGGGAAAAAAAATATGTGGGAACCATTAGCATTTCTGATATTATGACCTATCAAGCTAAGAGACAGTTGACTGATTGGGAAATGCGTCAAACAGATATTGGTGAGATGGTGAATACTAAAATTGAAACCATTAGTATCAATGCTAGCTTAACAGAAATCATGCATAAGTTGGTTGACTATCCTTTTTTGCCAGTAGTAGATCAGTCTGACCGCTTTGTGGGCATTATCACTCGAAAATCTATTTTAAAAGCCGTCAACAGTCTTTTGCACGACTTTACAGATGATTATACCATTACTAAAAAATGATGACTTATATTGAAGCCTTTATTGCAAGCAAATCTTTATCTCAGAATAGTCAAAAGGCTTATCGGTATGATTTGCAGCAATTTTATCAGATTATTGGCGACCGAATTAATCAGGATAAATTATCTCTTTATCAGAACGCTTTATTGGATTTAAGCCCGTCAGCCCAAAAACGAAAACTTTCTATCGTTAATCAATTTTTATATTATCTGTACCAAGAACATCACCTGACTCATTATTTCAGGATGACAGACCAGATCAAACTATCTCGAATAGAAAAGCGGCAACCTGTTTTAATTGATCAAGGTCTCTTTTATCAGGAAACTGCTTTTGAAGCAGGGCAGTTAATTGCTTTATTAATTTTAGAATTAGGTCTAACACCTAGTGAAATAGCGGGTATTACTGTAGCTAACTTGAATTTGAGTTTTCAAGTGTTAACATTGCAGACGACAAAAGGTGTTCGAGTGTTGGCTTTACCGAAAGATCTGCTCATTTTTTTAGAAAAGCAAGTAATTGGTAAAGAACAATACCTCTTTGAGCATCAGGGACAGGCCTTTTCTAGGCAGTGGTTCTTTAATCAATTAAAAGCTTTTCTCGAAAGTTTGGGGCGTAGGGACTTAACAGCACAAAAATTACGGGAGCAATTTATTTTAAAGGAAAAATCAAAAGGAAAATCGATTATTGAGCTTAGCGAGCTTCTTGGTTTGAAAAGCCCGATAACTTTAGAAAAGTATTACAAATCATAATGGATATAAAAGTTAAAGATTTTGAAGGTCCCCTTGATTTGCTTTTGCACTTGGTGTCTAAGTACAAGGTTGATATTTATGAGGTTCCTATTGTTGAGGTGATTGAGCAATATCTTGCCTATATTGAAACCTTGCAGGCTATGAAGCTAGAGGTAGCTGGTGAATACATGCTGATGGCGAGTCAACTCATGCTGATTAAGAGCAGAAGATTACTTCCCAAGGTTGTTGAAGAAATTCCCGATGAAGAGGATCTGGAGCAGGACTTGCTAGGTAAACTTGAAGAATATAGTCGCTTCAAGGCCCTTAGTCAGGAGTTGGCTCAGCAGCATGATCAGCGGGCAAAATTCTATTCAAAACCTAAGCAAGAATTGATTTTTGAAGATCTTGTCTTGCAAGAGGATAAGACAGTTATGGATTTATTCCTGACCTTTTCAAAAATCATGACCGCTAAGCGAGAAGCCTTTAAAAATAGTCATACAGTAATTGAACGTGATGATTACCGCATTGAGGACATGATGACTTTGATTGAAAAGCGGTTGGATAAAGACGAGGTGATTAGCCTATCTGCCATCTTTGACGACTGCCAGACCATGAATGAAGTGATTGCCTTATTTTTAGCCAGCTTGGAATTAATTAAGATGCATTTGGCTGTTGTTGAGCAGGCCACAAATTTTGGCCCAATTGTTTTGAGAAAGGAAATGCAATGACTTATTTATCGCAGATAGAAGCCCTGCTATTTGTCGCAGGTGAAGAGGGTCTGAGTTTGAGAAATCTGGCTACCATGTTATCATTGACACCAACGGCCTTGCAACAACAATTGGAAAAACTTGCTCAAAAATATAAAGCAGATCAGGATTCTAGCCTCTGTTTGATGGAATGGTCAAATACTTATAAATTAGTTACTAAGGAGAACTTTGCGCCTCTCTTACGTGACTATGCTAAGGCCCCTATCAATCAAAGTTTGTCTCGGGCTAGTTTGGAAGTCCTATCTATTATTGCCTATAAGCAACCTATTACGCGGATAGAAATTGATGATATTCGGGGGGTTAATTCTAGTGGAGCCCTAAGCAAGTTGCTGGCTTATGAATTGATTGAAGAAGTTGGTAAGAAAGAGGTTCTTGGTCGTCCGAATTTATATGCCACAACAGATTATTTCCTTGATTATATGGGAATTAATCACTTAGATGAATTGGTTGATGTGTCGACCATCGAACTGGTAGATGAAGAAACTGCCCTTTTTAAAACGGAAGATTAGCCTATCAGCTAAATTGATAAGCAAGGTGCTTTAGAGCATGTTCCTTGTCCCGACCAGATAGACTCCTCTCGCTAGTAAGACAGCGACAGCAATTTCCCCAAAAGAAAGAAGAAAACATAATGAGAATTAACAAATATATTGCCCATGCGGGTATTGCCAGTCGTCGAAAGGCTGAAGATTTCATCAAACAAGGTCTAGTTACTTTAAAAGGACAAATGGTCACAGACTTAGCGACCACTGTTAAATCTGGAGATGTGGTTGAAGTAAAAGGAACACCGATTTACAACGAGGAGAAGGTTTACTATTTGCTCAACAAGCCACGGGGAGTTATTTCCAGTGTGTCCGATGAAAAAGGTCGTAAAACGGTATTGGATTTATTGCCTCAGGTTAAAGAGCGGATTTATCCTGTAGGTCGTTTAGACTGGGACACATCAGGTGTGCTGATTTTGACCAATGATGGTGATTTTACGGATACCATGATTCACCCAAGAAATGAGATTGATAAGGTTTATTTAGCGCGTGTGAAAGGAATTGCTACTAAAGAAAACCTTCGTCCTCTAACCCGAGGAGTGGTTATTGATGGAAAAAAAACAAAGCCAGCTCGTTACAATATTATTCGCGTGGAGGCTGACAAGAATCGCTCGATTGTAGAATTAACTATTCATGAGGGTCGAAATCACCAAGTTAAGAAGATGTTTGAATCCGTAGGGCTACTGGTGGATAAATTATCTCGTACCCGCTTTGGGACTCTTGCATTAACAGGTCTAAGACCGGGAGAAGCAAGACGCCTCAATAAAAAAGAAATCAGCCAACTTCATAATTTAGCTAATACAAAGAAATGATTAAAAAACTATTAATGGCACCTGTTAAAGCCTATCAACGCTACATTTCTCCTTTATTTCCGCCAAGTTGTCGTTACAGGCCTACTTGTTCCGCTTATATGTTGACTGCTATTGAAAAGCATGGAGCTAAAGGGGTACTAATGGGGTTGGCAAGGATATTAAGGTGTCATCCCTTTGTTGCTGGTGGTGACGATCCTGTTCCTGATCATTTTAGCTTAAAAAGAAATAAGGAAGCTTTGAAAAAATGAAAAAAGGCGGGACTTTGGCAAAAATGGATTGACATTAATTGTTAAAGTGTTATAATAACAAATAAGCATTCGTTGGTTTAAATCAAACCTGTTATGATTTAAGTTAGCGAGTCACCATCAACCACATTGTTTGCTGAGCATGACTCCGGGCAGTGTGGTTTTTTTAATGAAAAGAATAAGTGAGATTGTTATGAGAAAAGAAATCATCAACCCAACCTATAAAGAAATCAATAGTCGCAACCATGTCGTTTTGTTTCAACCACAGATTCCACAAAATACTGGGAATGTTGCCAGAACCTGTGCAGCAACAAATGCCCCTCTTCATATTATTAAGCCCATGGGTTTTCCTATTGATGATCGTAAAATGAAGCGGGCTGGCTTAGACTATTGGGATAAGCTGGATGTGCGGTTTTATGACAGTCTGGAAGATTTTCTCTCTCAATGCCAAGGCAAACTTCATCTGATTAGCAAGTTTGCAGATAAGGTTTATTCTGAGGAAACTTATCAAGACGATCAGGCTCATTATTTTTTATTTGGCCGTGAAGACACTGGTTTACCAGAAGAATTTATGCGTCAACATGCTGAAAAGGCGCTACGCATTCCTATGAATGATGACCATGTGCGAAGTCTAAATGTCTCAAATACGGTCTGTATGATTGTTTACGAAGCTTTGAGACAGCAAGAATTTAAGGGTTTGGAATTAAGCCATACCTATCAATACGATAAGTTAAAATAGGAAGAGTATGCTCTTGACTCGGTTTACTTGCTTGTTTAAATCATTAATCTTAAGACCAAATTGCCATTTTTTGACAATTTAGGTCTTTTAATTTAATTTGGAAAACAAGGCTGAAAAGATTATTTGCAGGGGACTAATTAAGGAGAGGGAATAATGAGAAGGCGGATGTCTAAAGCTAAGAAATGTTGGGTGGCAGTAAGTGCTTAAACCGTTGTTATTTTAGGACTTAGGGGCAATGTAGCATTTGCAGATACCCTTTTGGAAAATCAATCCTTGGAGCAACCGCCAACTGCCAGCACTCCTCAAGTGCTGTTAGCAGGGCTAGAAGAGAGTAGCCCTAAGGAAGTTATGGCAGGAGCGGAAAAACCTTTTCTCAAAAAGCTGAGGAAGAATTTACTTTTCTTGAGCCAAATATGAGAGCAACACCAAAAAGTCTTGCTCACCTAAGAACGATTCAGTCACGTGCTTTAGTTAGTCAGGCAGAAATTGAAACACTAAATTTGTCTTACCGAAGTCATGTCCAAAATATTGGCTGGCAAGAACTTGTTGCTGGCTCGGAAGATAGTGGAACAGTAACAAATACAAATCAAGTTGAGGCCACTAGTGTTCAAGTGGACAATCCTTCAGGGCTATCAAGGCAGGTGTTTTAGTCAATCTTAGTCTGTGGGCAAGGCTGGGGGGCTGTGGACGCAGATGGTCAAGTAAGTGGAACAGTTGGTACGGACACGTCAATAGAAGTCATTAAGATTCAGTTGGCTGGTGATTTGCAACAGCGATTTGACATTTATTATCGTGTGACTATTGAGGATTTGGGCTGGTTGAATTGGACGAATAATGGTTTAGCCGCAGGGACAAAAGGATTTGGGAACTATCTGCAAGTCTTTGAAGTTAAATTGGTTGAAAAACCTAAAAAGTCCATCGTTATGGTCCAAAATCATCAGCCAAGTCAGGGCGGTTGAGATGTTCTCATTCTTCAAGGAACAAAAGCCAAGGCTATTCAATCTGTTAAGGTAGCTGCTGGGTCTTTGGCTGACCAATTCAATCATTTTGTTTACCAAACTAATCGTGTGATTGGCAGAGAAATACAGGTAGGTATTGACCAAGCCAATCATAAGTATTTGACAGGGGACTATATTGTTCAAGCTTATGCCACCTACCTTGACCATAGTGAAGAAGTTATCCCGGTAGGAACCTACCGTTTGGAAGCACAAAGGAAAACTTATCAAACACTCTATCTATAGTCAGAGAGCTAAGATGGTCAGTACAGACTAGCCCTTTTTTTGAAAAATGGGCAAAGCTATTGCTATCTAGTGTTAAATTTGCTATGCTAGAAGTGTCTTCAGGGCAGGGTGAGATTCCCGACCGGCGGTGACTAGGCAACTAGAAGTCCGTGAGCGAAAGCTGATGTGGTGTGATTCCACAACCGACAGTATAGTCTGGATGAGAGAAGACCGGGCTTTTTGTGAGGGCTTTTTAGGCAACACAATTACAACGGAACTTCTTTCAATTTGGAAAAATTGGAGGAATTTTTTAATGTCAAAAACACATAAACTGGTTATGGTTGCCACTCTTTCAGCCATTTCCTTTATTCTCATGTTATTTAGCTTTGCTATCATCCCAGGAGCTGAATTCTTAAAGATTGAATTTAGCATTATTCCTGTTTTGCTTGGTTTGGTTTTAATGGATTTAAAGAGTGCTTATTTGATTTTACTTTTGCGATCGCTCCTTAAAGTTTTTTTGAATAATCGTGGGGTTAACGATTTTATTGGCCTTCCAATGAATATCATCGCTATTGGCTTATTTGTGACAGCTTTTGCCTTGATTTGGAATCGTAAAAAAGGGGTTGGTCACTATCTCCTTGCTAGTTTAGTAGGAACAGGCTTGTCAACTTTAGGTATGGTTGTTTTAAATGATGTTTTTGCGATACCACTTTATGCTAAGTTTGCCAATTTTGATATTGGTGCCTATATTGGCGTTGCGAAATACATGGTGACAATGGTCATTCCTTTTAACCTAGTCGAGGGGTTCATATTTGCAATTACTTTCTATTTCGTGTATATTGCAAGTAAATCCATTTTAGAAAGATACCGACACTAATATGATGAAAAACAAACAGAACCACTTTTTGATAGCTTCATTTGCTCTACTACTTTTTGTTATGATCGGCTACACGGTCAAATTTTTCCCTGAGAGTTTGACTACTCTTGATAGTAGTATTCAAGCGACTATTAGGGGCAACCTTCCACAAGCGTGGACGCAATTTTTTAAAGGTATCACGGTACTTGGTAATGTCAGTGCCCAGCTTCTTTTGGTTGTTTTGTCGGTGCTTGTTTTGCTTTTGCTGAAATGGAAGATTGAAGCCCTGCTGGTTTTATCTAATGGGGTTGTAGCGGCAGTCTTAATTTCAAGTTTGAAATGGTTATACCAAAGGCCAAGACCTAGTATCGAGCATTTGGTCCATGCAGGTGGTTTTTCCTTTCCAAGTGGCCATTCAATGGGCAGTATGTTGATTTTTGGTAGTCTCTTGATTATTTGTCATCAACGCATCATATCTAGATCCTTGCGATTAGTTGTGGATACTATCTTTATTACCCTTATTTTACTGATTGGTCTGTCTCGTATTTATTTGGGGGTGCATTACCCAAGTGATGTTTTAGCTGGGTTCATTTTAGGGTTTAGCGTTCTTCACTTCCTATACCCATGCTATAATCAAAAACGTTTTGAGTGGCGCTTTCTTTTGAAACAGGATTAGAAGGGCATTTGGAAATACCATATTTTACCTTTAAAAAATGATTGAGAATGTGATTGGGACTTGAAAACTTTTAGTTTTGACCTCTAATCCATTCTTATTTTTTATTGCCTCTTTAAGCTCTTTTCTAGCAGGTGGCTGCTTTGCTAGTTACAATTTATGCTACAATAGAAGTTATGAAGAAAAGATACCAGACCTTGAATGACTACTATCGCCACTTATTTGGCGCCAAGATTTTTAAAGTTCCTATTGATGCGGGATTTGACTGCCCCAACCGTGATGGAACGGTGGCTCGTGGTGGCTGCACCTTTTGTACGGTATCAGGTTCTGGAGATGCGATTGTAGCGCCAGATGCTCCTATTCGAGAGCAATTTTATAAGGAGATTGACTTTATGCACCGCAAATGGCCAGAGGTTAATCAATACTTGGTTTACTTCCAAAATTTTACCAATACCCATGATAGGGTGGAAGTGATTCGGGAACGCTACGAGCAAGCCATTAATGAACCGGGTGTTGTAGGGATTAATATTGGAACCAGACCTGATTGCTTACCTGATGAGACCATTGCTTATTTGGCAGAATTGGCAGAGCGTATGCACGTGACGGTGGAGTTGGGCTTACAAACGACCTATGAGAAGACATCTGAGTTGATTAATAGAGCCCATTCCTACGACCTCTACAAAGAGACGGTAAAGCGGCTAAGGAAGTACCCTAAGATTGAAATCGTATCACATTTGATTAATGGTTTACCAGGTGAGACCCATGAAATGATGTTGGAAAATGTTAGGCGTTGCGTGACAGATAATGCTATTCAGGGAATCAAGCTTCATTTGTTACACTTGATGACCAATACCCGAATGCAAAGGGATTACCACGAGGGGCGCTTGCGATTGTTGAGTCAAGAAGAATACGTTTCGATTATTTGTGACCAATTAGAAATTATCCCTAAGCATATTGTGATTCATCGCATTACAGGAGATGCCCCACGGGACATGCTGATTGGCCCCATGTGGAGCCTAAATAAGTGGGAAGTTCTGAATGCCATTGATCAAGAAATGGAAAACCGGGGAAGTTGGCAGGGCTGTAAAGTTGACTAGCCTGTCTCATTTTGACGGATTTGGATAGGAGAAGAGTGATGATAAAACGCCCCATTCACCTCTCGCATGATTTTTTAGCAGAGGTTGTGGATAAGTCTAGTGTGGTTGTGGATGCCACGATGGGCAATGGACATGATACTGCCTTTTTGGCACAATTGGCTAAAAAAGTTTATGCCTTTGATGTGCAGGAGCAGGCTGTTAAAAAGACAAGTGAACGCTTAGCACAGCTAGGCTTATCCAATGCTGAGCTGATTTTAGCGGGACATGAAGCGGTTGATCAGTATGTGACAGAGCCGGTGCGCGCAGCTATTTTCAACCTTGGTTATTTGCCCAGTGCGGATAAGTCTGTGATTACCTTGCCAGATACCACGCTATTAGCTTTATCAAAAATCTTAAAGCTTTTGGAAGTTGGTGGTCGGGTTGCTATCATGGTTTATTATGGGCATGAAGGTGGCGATAGGGAAAAAGATGCCTTGCTCGATTTTGTGCGGCAGTTAGACCAGCGTCTGGTTTCTGCCATGCTCTATCAGCCACTTAATCAGGTCAACACACCACCTTTTTTAGTGATGTTAGAGAAACTGGTAGTTTTTTAGTTCCGTTTCCCCTGTGAGCGTCGTAGGAAGTCCTGTGATTATTTCTGTGGAAAAAGAAGAAATCCCATAGGCTTTGCCCATAAATGTGATATAATGAAGTCACTATATTATTTTCTAGGAGTTATATTGACATGGAAGACCCTGTGAGTCAGCCTTTAGTGATTCAATTTTTATTGTTACTTGTTTTAACTTTGTTAAATGCCTTTTTTTCAGCCAGTGAAATGGCCTTAGTTTCTCTTAATCGTTCTCGAGTAGAACAAAAGGCGGCAGACGGCGATAGAAAATACGCTCGCTTGTTGCGAGTGTTAGAAGAACCTAATCATTTCTTATCAACCATTCAAGTTGGGATTACCTTTATCAGTCTTTTGTCAGGGGCGAGTTTGTCAGCTTCTCTTGGGAAAGTCATCTCAGGTTGGTTAGGCGGCTCAGCGACTGCACAAACAGCAGGTAGCATCATTTCCTTGATTTTCCTGACTTACGTCTCTATTGTTTTAGGGGAATTATATCCGAAACGGATTGCCATGAACCTCAAAGACAAGTTGGCGATTGTTTCAGCTCCCATTATCATTGGGTTAGGAAGGTTGGTTAGCCCTTTTGTATGGCTATTGTCAGCGTCAACTAACCTGTTGAGTCGTATTACCCCGATGACCTTTGATGATGCGGATGAACAAATGACGCGTGATGAAATTGAATACATGTTATCTAACAGCGAAGCGACCCTTGATGCTGAGGAAATCGAGATGTTGCAAGGAGTGTTTTCACTTGATGAAATGATGGCGCGTGAAGTCATGGTTCCAAGAACAGATGCCTTCATGATTGATATTAATGATGACCCTCTTGAGAATATTCAAGAAATCTTAAAACAAAGTTTTTCCCGTATTCCTGTCTATGATGTGGACAAGGACAAGATTATTGGTTTGATTCATACCAAGCGCTTGTTAGAATCAGGTTTTCGTCAGGGCTTTGAAAACATTAACATGCGTAAAATTTTACAAGAACCGCTGTTTGTCCCTGAAACTATTTTTGTGGATGACCTCTTACGTCAGCTGCGCAATACCCAAAATCAAATGGCTATTCTACTAGATGAATATGGTGGTGTGGCTGGACTGGTCACCTTAGAAGATTTGCTGGAAGAAATTGTTGGCGAAATTGATGATGAAACCGATAAGGCGGAGCAATTTGTGCATGAAATTGGGAAAAACACCTATATCGTTGTTGGTACCATGACCCTAAATGAATTTAATGAGTATTTTGATACGGAATTGGAATCAGATGATGTGGATACCATTGCTGGTTTTTACTTGACTGGTATTGGAACTATTCCAAGCCAGGAACAAAAAGAGTCCTTTGAAGTGGATAGCCACGACAAGCATTTGATCTTGATTAATGATAAGGTTAAGGACGGCCGTGTTACAAAATTAAAATTAATCCTGTCTAATATAGAACAGATTATTGAGGAGGACTAGGCTTCACGCCTAGTCTTTTTTGTGAAAAGTGTTATAATGAAAATGTAAAAACGTTTACAAGGAATGAAGGAGATGCAATGACTGAGATAGATTATGGCCAAGTAACAGGAATGGTGCATTCAACAGAAAGCTTTGGTTCTGTGGATGGGCCAGGAATCCGCTTTATCATTTTTTTGCAAGGCTGTAAAATGCGCTGCCAGTATTGTCATAATCCGGATACTTGGGAAATGGAGACCAACAATTCAAAGCTTAGAACGGTTAATGATGTTTTGAAAGAAGCCCTTCAATACAAACATTTTTGGGGGAAAAAAGGAGGTATTACCGTATCTGGTGGTGAGGCCATGCTTCAAATTGACTTTATTACCGCCTTATTCATCGAAGCCAAAAAATTAGGCATCCACACCACGCTAGATACCTGTGGTTTTGCTTACAGACCCACCCCTGAGTACCATGACGTTTTGGATAAGCTGTTAGCAGTAACTGATTTGATTTTGTTGGACTTAAAAGAAATTGATGAGGAGCAACATAAGATTGTGACGCGTCAGCCTAACAAAAATATTTTACAATTTGCTAGGTATTTATCCGACAAGCAGATTCCTGTCTGGATTCGACATGTTTTAGTTCCAGGTTTGACTGATATTGATGATCATTTGGTACGGCTCGGTGAATTTGTGAAAACTTTAAAAAATGTGGATAAGTTTGAAGTCTTACCTTATCATACCATGGGAGAATTCAAGTGGCGTGAGTTAGGTATTCCTTATCAGTTGGAAGGGGTTAAACCACCGACCAAGGAAAGGGTTCAAAATGCCAAAAATTTGATGCAGACTGAATCTTATACAGAATATATGAATCGGATTCATCAGTCATAGAACGGATAGAGTTGGGATGATTTCCCAGCTTTTTTATCTGCTTAGCTCTCGTTAGGTAGGCATTCTCCCTTTGATTTTAGAGCTTTTTTCTGCTAAAATTAAGGTGAATAAAGAGAATGAGGTAGAATTATTATGTCAAAAATTTTAGTTTTTGGTCACCAAAATCCTGATACGGATGCCATTGCATCATCTTATGCCTTTGATTATTTGTCTCAAAAGGCATTTGGTTTGGATACTGAAGTGGTGGCATTAGGAACACCTAATGAGGAAACTGCATTTGCCCTTGATTACTTTGGTGTTGAGGCACCACGCGTGGTTGGCTCTGCTAAAGCAGAAGGGGCTGAACAAGTGATTTTGACAGACCATAATGAGTTTCAACAATCCATTGCAGATATTCGTGAGGTTGAGGTATATGGTGTGGTTGATCACCACCGTGTGGCTAATTTTGAAACTGCAAATCCGTTATACATGCGTGTGGAACCAGTAGGATCAGCCTCATCTATTGTTTACCGTATGTTTAAAGAAAATGGTATTGCCGTGCCAAAAGCGATTGCTGGAATGCTCTTGTCTGGTTTAATTTCAGATACCTTGTTATTGAAATCTCCAACAACTCATGTGTCTGACCATCGTGTCGCTGAAGAATTGGCAGAGCTAGCAGAAGTGACCTTGGAAGAATATGGCATGTCTCTTCTAAAGGCGGGTACAAACCTTGCAAGCAAATCAGAAGCAGAATTAATTGATATTGATGCCAAAACATTTGAATTAAACGGCAATGCTGTGCGTGTGGCACAAGTTAATACTGTTGACATTGCAGAAGTGTTGGAGCGTCAAGAAGCCATTGAAGCAGCTATTAAAGAGGCCATGGTTGCAGCAGGTTATTCAGACTTTGTCTTGATGATTACGGATATTGTTAACTCAAACTCTGAAATCTTAGCCATCGGAACAAATATGGATAAGGTTGAAGCTGCCTTTAACTTTACCCTTGAAAATAATCATGCCTTCTTAGCGGGTGCCGTTTCTCGTAAAAAACAAGTGGTACCACAATTGACAGAAAGTTTTGGAGCTTAATGAAAAACTCTTTAAAAAAGGCCTTGGTTTTTTGACCAAGCCCTTTTTTAGTCTTCTATGCTATAATAGAAGGTATGATTACAGTATTTCATTCAGATAAGCTCACCAGACAACCTTTTTTCCAAGACCTTATCAATTATCTCGACCAACATGACCACGTTATTTTACGAGACATCAAAAAAGCCTTTCCTAGTATCACAGGCATTGACAAGGCTATCGAAAGTTATGTTCAAGCTGGCTATATTCGCCGTGAAAATAAGCGTTACGGGATCAGCCTTCCCTTGGTGACTTCTGACCAGCAGCTAGCCTTAGATACCATGCTCTTTTTGGACACCTGTTCAGCTAAGTATGAGGATTTTTTAGCAGTCACCTTTGAGACTCAGCTGGCAAACCAGACCAATCAAGTGATTATCAAGGAAAAAACAAGCATTACGAGAGATCATCTGACTCTAGCTAATTATTTTTACCATCTCAAAAGAGGTGAGAAGCCGTCAGCTGAGCAGGCTGACTTGTATGACCTCTTGGGGGATGTGAATCAGGAATATGCCCTTAAATACCTGACAACCTTTTTACTTAAATTTGCACGCAAAGATTTTGTCATGCAAAAACGTCCTGATATTTTTGTAGAAGCTCTGGTTAAATTGGGCTACCTAGAACAAGTGGAGCCTACAACATACCAGCTGCTAATGACTTTGGATAAAGAAAAGCTTACCTTTACAGCACCATAGCAAAAAGAGCTAGGAACAAAGACTGTTCTTAGCTTTTTGAGTGCCTTTATTTTGTTTCTGCCATTAAGTATAGGAAATAAGGAGCCCCGATTAGTGATACTAAGATACCTGTCTGGATATTACTGCCAACGAGATAAACACGTCCAATCGTGTCTGCAAGAAGGAGAACCAACATACCGATGAATAAGCTGGCCGGTATGGTTAACCTGTGATCACTTCCTACAAGACGTTTGCTGGTATGACCTGCCATTAGGCCGATAAAGCTAATATTACCAACCAAAAGCACGCTCAAGGCAGCAAGAGCAGTTGCCAAGGTCAAAGTTAAAAAGCGTTGTTTATTCAAGGCTAGTCCAAGTCCAATAGCGGTATCATCAGATAAGGACATGATGTTAAGGCGATATGCTTGGTAAAAGGTCAGTAGCCAAAGCAGGAGAAGTAAAGGAGCGATGCGTAAAAGTGTTGGCCAGTCATCCCCAGTAATCTGACCACTCAGCCAGTTAATGACTAGATCAACTTTATAGCGATTGACATTGCCAACTAGGGCGACCATTAAACTGGATAACATGGTGGTAACCCCTACACCAGTGATGATCAAGCGGGTTGGATTGATTTGTCTTTGTCTAGTTAATGAAAGCTGATAGACGCTGAAAATCGTTAGGCTAGCCCCCGCCATAGCAAATAGAGGAAGAAGTTGGCTAAGGGTAGTTTGATTGAGGGAGGAAAAAGAGACAAAGATAGCAAGTGTCACCCCTGCTCCTGTATTAATCCCTAAAATGCCAGAATCAGCTAGAGGATTTCGTGTCAAGCTTTGTAGTAAAAGTCCAGATAGAGCAAGTGAACCTCCTCCAACACAAGCCGCTAGAATTCTTGGCAGTCGAATCTTGGTAATGATTAAGGCCATGGCACTGCTGGATTTTCCTAGAATAACTTGAACCACACTTAGAAGAGACATATTGGAATCTCCCATTGATAGAGAAATGAGAATAAGTCCCACTAGAAGAATGAGCAGTGCGACGTAAAAAGAGGCTAATTGTTTAAATGATTTCAATGAGATCCTCCTTTTCTAAGTAGCCATAAGAAACAGGGAAAACCAACTAGACTAACGAGGGCGGATAGGGGTGTTTCATAAGGAGGATTGAGGTTGCGGCATGCAAAATCAACCCAGAGCATGAAACTAGCCCCTAAGAGGACAGAAAGAGGGATAATCTGCCGGTAATTCTTAGCAACAAAGATTTTAATCATATGAGGAATTATCAAGCCAACAAAAGAAATGCTACCAGCAACAGCCACAGCCGCTGATGACAAGACAAGAACCAAAATGATAAAGACTGCGCTAATCAAGTTGGTGTTTTGCCCAAGTGCTGTTGCTTGACAGTCACTTAAACTAAGAATAGTCAGCTGATAAGACAGGAGATGGGCTAGCAAAAGTCCTAGGAGGATTAAAGGAGCGATGTAAGTGACCATCTGCCAGTTGATTCCAACCAGACCTCCAGCCTGCCACCCGATAACAGCATTAGCGAGATGAAAGTAGTTAGTAATGCCTTGCCCCAGTGCAGAGAGCAGTATGGACACCATAGCTCCTGCTAGGACAAGGCGGAGTTGATGGTAACCTTTTCCAGTTTGGTAAGATAAGCCAAAGACTAATGCAGCAGCTAGGCTAGAGCCTAACAAAGACAGCAGAATAATGAGTGAATAATGCAGATGAGGCACAAAAGCGTAAGCTAGAACCAAGGCTAGTCCAGCACCAGAATTAATGCCTAAGAGGCCGGGATCAGCAACAGGATTACGCGTAATTCCTTGCATGATTGCCCCAGAAACAGCGAGGGCAGCCCCAACTAAAGCAGCAGCAATTAGCCGAGGGATACGAATATCAAGAAGGACAGTGGCCTTATGCCCTCCTTGCTTTCCGAGAAAAATACGACTGATGTCCTGATGAGATAGATTAATGGCTCCAAAGCGAAGGTTGCAATAAATGGCAAGGACTAAGCTTAGGCTGATAAGGGCAAAAAGAAGCCAAAAAGTCTGTGACTTGATGACTCTTTGGGTTCTTTGAGTGAGTAAATAGGTTCGGTAAAAGGGCTTATGAATGGTTTTCACTTGAGATAATTGCCTTTCGTAAGGTCTTTAATTGGTATTCCAAAGACAGGGGATCTGTGAAATAAAAGACATTGGCATTTACTTTAATCACATGGTTTTTTTGCACAGCTGGAAGAGATTTCCAGAGATCACTTTCATATAAGGCGGAGCCTGTTTTATCATCTTCGGCAGCGACCACCACATAGTCCCCAATGTAATCAGGAAGAACTTCTTGGGACAATGAAAGGTAACCTTGTTTAAAAACATCATTCTTAACTTTTTCAGGGGCATCGTAATGAAAGGCTTGGTGAATAATCTCACCTCCACGTCCCCAATCTTTACCAAAGAGGTAAATATCTTTTTCGTAGAGGCCCATAATGGTAAAGGTGGCTTTGTCACCTGTCACAGCTTTAACTTCTTTTTCATAGGCTGCTGTCTTGGTTTTCCAGTCTTTTAACCACTGATTTGTCTCTTTTTCCTTGTTAAAGATACGTCCAAAGTCCGAAAAGACTTGGAGATAATCACGTTTACGGTATTCAATCGAAATCACAGGAGCGATTTCTGCTAATTGCTTGATGTTTTCTTCATTAGAGCCTACTACAATCAAATCAGGTTCTAAAGCAGTGATAGCTTCTAAATCAGTAGCAGCTACCTGTTTAGCTTTTTTAACTGTCTGGGCTAAAATAGGATTTTTCTTGTCGTAAGAAGTGACACCAACTAAGTTTAGGTCTAATTTTTTGAGGTAACCCGTATAAGTTGAAGCTAGACTAACCACGCGCTTGGGTTGACTAGGAATATCTCCATAGTAGGTAACACCAGCGATTTTTGGCATGCTTGATAAGTTGTTTGAAGTAACAGTTGCTTTGCTGCTTGTTTGGTTGCCACAGGCAATCAAGGAGCAAGTTGTGAAAAAGAGCGTTAACAGTAGAGCTAGTTTTTTCATGTATTCTATTCTCCTAGAATAAATTTATTGGAGCTGATAGGTCAGCAATATAGGGCGGTTGTGGATAGGATCATCGATGAGTTGCGCCTTGATTTGGAAGATATCTTGAATAATGGCTGGGGTCATGATGTCTCGGACAGTCCCAGAGTACTTGATTTGTCCTTTTTTCATGGCAATCAGATGATCAGAATAGCGTGCTGAGAGATTGAGGTCATGAAGAACCATCACCATGGTTTTGCCAGATTCTTGATTCAATGTTTTCAGTAATTCTAAGATTTCCAGCTGATGGTTCATGTCCAGATAGGTTGTTGGTTCGTCCAAAAAGATGGTATCGGTATCTTGCGCCAAGGCCATGGCAATCCAGACCCGTTGCCGTTGACCACCAGATAGGGCATCAACAGGTTGATTGGCATAGGCTGTTACCTTGGTTGCTTCCATTGCCCAGTGAATGGTCTCTTTGTCGGCTTGGCTAAGTTTACCAAGGTAGGATTGGTGAGGAAAACGACCATAGGAAATTAGTTCGTAAACAGTAGTGCCATCTGTGGCCTCTTGAACTTGGGGCAAGAGGGCAATTTTTTTAGCCACTTCTTTAGTGGCCAGTGTGGCAATGCTTTGCCCGTCTAAATAGACAGCTCCCTTGCTGACAGGTAAAAGCCTAGTCAATCCCTTTAATAAGGTTGATTTGCCGCAACCATTTGCCCCAATAATAGTAGTGATTTGACTTTGGGGAATGTGAAGGGATAGGCCATCAATAATGCTTTTTTTATCGTAGGCAATGGCAATCGCTTCAGCACTAATCTGTGTCATGAGGTTACCTCCTTTCTAAACATAGTCAAAGGGGCAATGAAAGTGCACATTAAGGTACTCATTGGCCCCATTCTAAAACATTTGAGAAGAATCATTTTCTCAAAATCTTCATCATTATAGCATAGAAAAAAGGCCTAAAAAAGCCTTTCTCCCTTTTTTGATTAGATTTTACTAAAAAAGTTTTCTATATTAGAATGATTAAAAAGAGTAGCAATAATCATTCTTGTTAAGTCAGTTTTGTCTAGTAATTAGAGGTAACGTTCAGCGACTGTCAGGTCACCGGCATAAGGTGCCTTTTCCCCTTTAATAATTTGGTAAGCATCTGCGCCTTTTCCAGCGATAATCACAGCGTCTTTCGCCCCTTGGCAGAGGGACATGGCTCTTTTGATAGCTTGTTCACGATCACTGATAATGTCAACAGGGCGCGTGATATGGCTAGCGATTTCTGTGGAAATGTCTTCGGGATTCTCAAAATTAGGGTCGTCGGCAGTGAGGATGACGGTGAGGTTTGGATGCTGGTTAATCACCCTGCCAAAATCAGCTCGTCTGCTCTCACCTTTATTTCCTGGTGCACCTAAAATCAGCATTAATTTACCTGTCTGATGTTCTTCCACCACACTTAGCAATTTTTCCAAGCTGTCTCCATTATGGGCATAATCGACAAAAACTTTGGCATGATTTGACATGGTAAGGACTTCCATGCGGCCCGGAACACGGGTTTTGGCAATTCCCTGTTGAATATCAGCTAGGCTAGCGCCCAAACGACGGCAAGCTAGTCCGGCCGCCATGGCATTTTCTTGGTTAAAACGGCCAATTAATTGAATATCATAATGGCCAGCTAATTGTCCTTTAGCTTCAAAGGAGAAGGCTTGGCTAGAACTGATTTGATTGTCAGACAAGGGACCGTAAAACGCATGCTCTTGGTCAGCGACTTGCTCTGCCAAAAATGAAAAATGATCCATACCGCTATTGATGACTACAGCTCTGCTATTCTCCATTAAGAGACGTTTGTGGTAAAAATAATCTTCAAAAGTTGGGTGCTCGATTGGGCCAATATGGTCAGGGCTAATGTTTAGGAAAACCCCAACATCGAAAGTAAGGCCATACACACGATTGACCAAGTAAGCCTGGCTGGAGACTTCCATAATCAAGTGAGTCATGCCATTAGCCACACACTCAGCCATCATGGCAAAAAGATCCAAGCTCTCAGGAGTTGTGAGTTGTGATTTAAAGAAGGTCTTGCCATCTAAAGTAGTATTCATAGTAGACAGCATGGCAGGTGTATAGGATTCTTTCAAAATGTGGTAGGCAAAATAAGCAGCCGTTGTCTTTCCCTTAGTTCCTGTAAAAGCTAGTAGTTTGAGCTTTTCTTGAGGGTTGCCATAGAAAGCCATGGCAATTAAACTCATGGCTTTTTTGATATTGTTGACCAGAACAACAGGAATACCAAGCTCGTAATCTACCTCTGAAATATAGAGTTGTAATCCCTTAGTGATTGCTTCTTTAAGGTAATCAGCTTTGAAAGTTGTCCCTTTGGCGAAAAAGAGGGTCTTGGCATCTACTTGACGGCTATCGTAACTGAGGCGCTCAAAGCTGAGTCCATGATAATGGTAGTGGTATCCGTCGGCATCAAGAACCTCACGAAAATTATGATCCTTTTTTAAAATGTCTAATAATTGTTCAATGGTTATCATACCCTTATTTTATCCTTAAAGTTCTTGTTTTACAAGTCACAAGCAAAAGTTTATAATAAAGCTAATAGAAACTAGGAAAGAATAGATATGTCGATAGAAAAAAAACAACTGACACAAGAAGAATTGATGGTTCAGGGAGCGGCCTGGTCCACAGCTGGTAATTTTATTAGCCGACTTTTGGGAGTGTTGTACATTATTCCTTGGTACATTTGGATGGGGCAATACGCGATTCAAGCCAATGCTCTTTTCAATATGGGGTATAATGTTTATGCTTATTTTTTATTGATTTCAACCACAGGACTCAATGTTGCTATCGCCAAACAAGTAGCCAAGTACAATTCTATGGGTCAGACTGAGCATAGTTATCAGTTAATCCGAAGTACCCTGAAACTCATGCTTGGCTTGGGTCTTATTTTTTCGGTCATTATGTATCTAGGTTCTCCTTTATTTGCTCGTTTGTCTGGCGGTGATGACAAGCTTGTCCCAATTATGCACAGTCTTTCCTTAGCTGTTTTTGTCTTTCCGGTAATGAGTGTGATTCGAGGTATTTTCCAAGGTCACAATAATATCAAGCCTTATGCAGTTAGTCAGATTGCTGAGCAACTCATTCGGGTTATCTGGATGCTCTTGACCACCTTTTTCATCATGAAGTTAGGTTCTGGAGACTATATTTCAGCAGTTACTCAGTCAACCTTTGCCGCCTTTATTGGAATGGTTGCCAGTATGGGCGTTTTAGGGTATTACCTTTGGAAGCAAGGTCTTTTAGCAGCTATTTTCAGTAAACCAAAACATACGATAGCCATTGACATCAAAGGGTTGCTGATTGAGACCTTAAAAGAGTCCATCCCTTTTATCGTGACAGGTAGTGCTATTCAAGCCTTTCAATTAATTGACCAGTGGTCTTTTGTTAATACCATGAGCCTGTTTACCACTTACAGTCGTTCTCAATTATTGGTTTTATTTGGTTATTTTAATGCCAATCCTGCAAAAATTACCATGGTCTTAATTGCGGTGGCAGCCTCTATTGGTGGGGTTGGTATTGCCCTGTTGACCGAAAATTATGTCAAAAAAGACATGACAGCAGCCGCTCGCCTAATCATTAACAACATTGAAATGTTGCTCATGTTTTTACTGCCAGCCTTGACAGGAGCTATCATTTTAGCTAGACCACTTTATTCTGTTTTTTATGGGGCTAGTGAAGATCGTGCCATTCACCTTTTTGTGGCGGTTCTTTTCCAAACCTTGTTGTTAGCTCTCTATACCCTCTTTTCACCAATGCTTCAGGCTCTTTTTGAGAATCGCAAAGCTATTTACTATTTTGCCTACGGAGTTCTTATCAAGCTTGTTTTACAAGTGCCCTTAATTTACTTCTTGCACGCTTATGGACCATTATTGGCAACAACGATTGCTCTGCTAGTGCCGATTTATTTAATGTATCGTCGCTTGCATCAGGTAACGCGTTTTAATCGGAGTTTATTGAAAAAACGACTGTTATTAACTCTCATCGAAACGATTATTATGGGGTTTATGGTTTTCATGGCTAATTGGCTCTTGGGCTATGCCTTTCAACCGACAGGTCGCTTGACTAGCCTTCTTTACCTTCTCATTATTGGTGGCTTGGGACTGGTGGTTTACGCGGCACTTACCTTGCTAACTCATCAACTTGACAAGTTAATTGGTAGCAAGGCTAGTCGTCTTCGTCAGAAATTAGGCTGGCGCTAAATAGGTCACAAGAGAAACGATTTCACGATGGAATAAATTGCGAAATGGTTTCTTTTTTTGCCATCTTTTTACAAGGAAATCAGGGACAGAAAGGAGGGAGGGAAAGTTAATCGCTAAAAATCATGATTTCTCACACAAAGTGACCAGATTTTTGGTATAATGGTAAAAGTGTAAAAAAGATAGAAGGAAGTATATCAACATGGGAAAATGTCAAGTTATTTCGCATCCGCTCATTCAGCACAAACTCTCAATCTTACGTCGTCAAACCACATCGACGAAAGATTTCCGTGAATTGGTTAATGAAATTGCGATGCTTATGGGATATGAAGTGTCTCGTGACCTTCCATTAGAAGATGTCGACATTCAAACACCAGTTGCTAAAACGGTGCAAAAACAATTAGCTGGTAAAAAACTTGCTATCGTTCCGATTCTCCGTGCAGGCATTGGGATGGTTGATGGTTTCTTGAGCCTTGTTCCAGCAGCAAAAGTTGGTCACATTGGTATGTATCGTGACGAAGAAACTTTAGAACCTGTTGAATACTTGGTCAAATTGCCAGAAGATATTGATCACCGTCAAATTTTCCTTGTGGATCCAATGTTGGCTACAGGGGGGTCAGCTATTTTAGCCGTTGATTCGTTGAAAAAACGCGGTGCAACCAACATCAAGTTTGTCTGCTTAGTAGCAGCCCCAGAAGGGGTTAAAAAACTGCAAGAGGCTCATCCAGATGTTGATATTTTCACTGCTGCCCTTGATGAATGTCTCAACGAGCATGGTTACATTGTCCCAGGTTTGGGAGACGCTGGGGATCGTCTTTTCGGTACAAAATAAAAGACTTATCGTCCTTAAAATTAAGCATCTGGGGTGGAACCCTAATTTGATTTCCTAGAAATCAGAGATGGTTCCTCCCTCTTTTTTAAAAGTAAGTTTATTATTTGACCTTTTTTGACCAAAAGATTATAATAAGGTCAATCATTATAAAAGAGGAGACGAGTGGTGGCTAGTGCCTACAAATTACCACTGTCAATCCTTTGTAGATTGGAGATTTTTTATGATTCCTGTTGTTATTGAACAAACCAGTCGTGGCGAACGTTCTTACGACATTTATTCACGCTTGTTAAAAGACCGTATCATCATGTTGACAGGTCCTGTTGAAGATAATATGGCAAATTCTGTCATTGCGCAGCTTTTATTCCTTGATGCTCAAGACAATACGAAAGATATTTATTTATATGTCAATACACCTGGTGGCTCTGTCTCAGCGGGTTTGGCTATTGTAGACACTATGAACTTTATCAAGGCTGATGTTCAGACTATTGTGATGGGGATGGCGGCTTCTATGGGGACTGTCATTGCTTCATCAGGAACTAAAGGCAAGCGCTTTATGTTACCAAATGCAGAATACATGATTCACCAACCAATGGGTGGTACAGGTGGTGGCACACAACAAACGGATATGGCTATTGCGGCAGAGCACCTCTTGAAAACACGTCACCGTTTAGAAAAAATCTTGGCACAAAATGCTGGAAAAACCATTAAACAAGTTCACAAAGATGCTGAACGTGACTATTGGATGAGTGCCGAAGAAACCTTAGCTTATGGTTTTATTGACGAGATTATGGAAAACAACGAATTAAAATAAAGGCTTGACTTAAAAAACCTGACGTGACCAGTTTCCTCTAATGACTAGGAGAGACTGGTCATTTTGCTTTTCTTGAGCAGATGTTTTCTCAACAGTGATGTTATTGATTTTGAAAGTCATCTTGAAAGCTGTTGCTGACCATTTTATGTTGCCTGTTAGTAGAGTTGTTCTTTTCGTTGTTAATCTGATGGAAACATCAATCACTGTGTGCCTACATTTGTCTATTTTTTTGAAACAGGTCTCTTTCTCCTTCCTTACCTTTTGCTTAAAGTGTGGTATAATCAAATTATGTTAGTCATTAGTGAAGAATTTATCGCCATTGAAGAAGCTGTTGATCAGCTAGTGGCAGATCTTAAAGAAATGCCTCAATACAAGGCTTATGCTGAGGCTAAAGCAGCTGTTGAAGCAGATATGAGTTTGCAAGTTGAGATGAGAAAGTTTCAGAACATCAAACAAAGCTATGCAGCCAGCGAGACCTTACAGGCTTATAGGCCAGAGGTGAGGCAGTTACGCCGAGAGATGCTAGCGCAAAAACGGTCTCTTGATTGTCATCCTCTGGTAGTTGCTATGCGCTTGGCACAGGTTGATTTTCAAGTGATTTTGGCTAACATTTCTGAAGAAATTGCTGGCGCAGTGTCTGAGAGTATTTTTGTGGATACGGGACTTCCCTTAGCATCTAAAAGACCGAGACACTCATCAGGACCATATCAAAATATCAAAGAAAAGGGCTTATAATGTTTCAAAAACAAGAACGCATAGGACTCGTTGTTTACCTGTATTATAACCGAGATGCTAGAAAATTATTAAAATTTGGAGATTTGTATTACCATTCCAAACGCTCTCGTTACTTAGTGATTTATATTAACAAGGATGATTTGGAAACGAAAGTTGAAGAAATCAGTCGTTTGAAATTTGTGAAAGAGGTTAAACCATCAGCTTTTGATGACATTGATCGTCAGTTTGTTGGGAATCTTCACCGCGAAGAAAATAGTACACCAGCTGAAGGGTTAAGTCAGGCTTAATTCTTCAGTCTCTACTCATTCGTTTGTAAGAAGGAGTGCTGGGAAAACAGTCTTTTACTATCCTTAAAAAAGAAGTGGTGCAGCTCACAATGAATGTGTGAACTTGCCCGCTTTTTTTGATTTTAGTTGGACTTGTGACCGAGAAAACTATAGCAGATGCAAGCCTGTCAAAGGCAACAAGCTTATCTAGCGATGAGATGATTTATTTACTCAATAAAGCTAACATTCAGGACATCATGATTCGCTAGATTATGACAGTTGGATCTGATGCTAGTTTGGAAGATACCATTTAGGAAATGATGGCCTACAAAGTGGGTGTCCTACCTGTTATTCAAAACAATCAAGTGGTTTTGGTATTATCACCGACCGTGATGTCTTTAAAGCTTTTTTAGAGGTTTTCGGTTATGGCTTATAAAGTATTTGTCTGGTGCTCTTGGCAGATTGTGTTGTTGGTGTTCTGACCAAAATTGCGGATTGTTTATCACAAGATAACCTTGATGTTCGCCGCATCGTTGTGGCTACTTGTTCTAATGGAAAACAGTGATTGAGATGCAACTAGATGGAACAACCGCACCTAAATGGTTAGCCGAATGGCTGGCAGCGATAGGAGTTACTGTGGCATCTGTCGAAAAAACAATCGCAAAGCCTGAGTTGACATAAAAATCGCGCACTGCTAAGAGAATTGGCAGTGTTTTTTTGGGCAATTTTTGGTAAAATAGAACTAATATAAAACGAAGGAAGTCAGATGATTACAGGAAAACTTATCACGGTCGAAGGACCAGATGGCGCAGGAAAAACTAGTGTTTTGGAACAAGTCGTTCCTCTGTTAAAAGAGCGCATTAGCCAAGAGATTGTGACGACAAGAGAACCAGGCGGCGTTGCCATTTCAGAACATATTCGAGAGCTTATTTTGGATGTCAAGCACACGGCAATGGATCCCAAAACTGAACTCTTGCTTTACATTGCAGCTCGAAGGCAGCACTTGGTGGAGAAAGTATTACCAGCTCTTGAAGCAGGTCAACTAGTCTTTATTGATCGCTTTACTGATAGTTCTGTGGCTTACCAAGGTGCAGGTCGGGGGCTCTCAAAAGCTGACATTCAATGGCTCAACAGATTTGCGACAGACGGCTTGGAGCCTGATTTGACCCTTTATTTTGATGTGCCATCTGAGATTGGTTTGGCTCGTATTGCAGCCAATAAAAATCGAGAGGTTAACCGTTTGGATTTGGAAAAAGAGAACATGCACCAGCGAGTGCGCCAAGGTTATTTAGCCTTAGCCAAAGAGCAGTCAAATCGGATTGTAACCATTGATGCCTCAAAATCGCTAGCAGCAGTTGTTGAGGCTGCCTTGCAGCATGTTCTAGCTTTGTTGGAAACTTAGTAAAGGAGGATAGGAATGGATTTAGCACAGAAGGCTCCCAAAGTCTATCAAGCATTTCAAGAAATTTTAAAGAAGGACCGTCTAAACCATGCCTATCTTTTTTCGGGTGATTTTGCCAATGCCGAGATGGCTCTTTTTTTAGCCAAGGTGATTTTTTGTGAATACACAAATGGTCAAACACCTTGCGGGCATTGTCGCTCCTGTCATTTGATTGATCAAGGTGATTTTGCCGATGTGACGGTCTTGGAACCAACTGGCCAAGTGATCAAAACCGAAACGGTAAAAGAGATGATGGCTAACTTTTCTCAAACAGGTTATGAAGGCAAACGACAGGTCTTTATTATCAAAGACTGTGACAAAATGCATGTCAATGCTGCAAATAGCCTCTTGAAATACATTGAAGAGCCTCAAGGGCATACCTACATTTTTTTATTGACCAATGATGATAATCAGGTACTTCCAACCATTAAAAGTCGAACTCAGGTGTTTCAATTTCCTAAAAACGAAACCTATCTCTTTCAATTAGCCCAAGAGCAAGGCTTGCTAAAAAGTCAAGCTGATTTATTGGCTAAATTAGCTAAGAATACCGACCAGTTGAAAGACTTGGCACAAAATAGTAAGGTGCTGGAGGTGATGGCGCAAACAGAGCGTTTTGTCTTTATTTGGCTGAAAGACCAGTTGCAGGCTTACTTAGCTTTGAATCGTCTGGTACAATTGGCGACTGAAAAAGAGGAGCAAGATTTGGTTTTAACTCTCTTAACCCTGCTTTTGGCAAGAGAACAGTCGCAAACAAGTTGTCAACAATTGGAGGCTGTCTATCAGGCTAGGCTCATGTGGCAAAGCAATGTCAATTTCCAAAACACATTAGAATATATGGTGATGTCATGATAAGCGCAATTGGGATTCGTTATGGGGAATCGGAACTTGTCAAATATGCTTTGACAGAGCAGGATTTTCCCGTGGAAACTTTAGTAGTGGTCAAAGATGGCAAAGGGAGCCATCTAGCAAAAGTTTATCAAGTGAAAAAGGCCTTTTCAGAGACTAGTCTTCCCAAGGGATTACCAACTGTTGTAAGATCTGCTACGCTTATGGATACAAAGGCATTTGAGGACAATGCTAGGTTTGCAGCAGCGTCAAAGGCAGAAGTAGTGGCTTTGATTGCCAAAAATGGGTTGGACATGAAACTTATCGATATTGTCTTTCCTTTGGAGCGCAATTATGTCTTGATTACCTTTTCAGCTGAAGAACGCGTTGATTTTCGGCAACTGTTAAAAGATTTAGCAGCTTATTTTAAGACCAGGATTGAATTGCATCAAATTAATAGTCGTGAGGAAGCTAAGATTTACGGTGGCTTAGGACCGTGTGGTCGTCCACTTTGTTGTTCGAGTTTTTTGGGAGAATTTCCAACAGTTTCTATTAAAATGTTGAAAAATCAAGGACTCTCTCTCAATTCTGGCAAATCAACAGGCTACTGTGGTCGTCTCTTATGTTGTCTCCAATATGAGGATAGCTTTTATCAGGAAAACAAGAAAAAATTTCCTGATTATGGTACCATAGTAGAGACAAGTGATGGTCCTGCAACAGTAGCAGCCATTGACATTTTTACGGACACTATTAAGGTGCGGTTGAAAGACCAGTTGACCTTGGTAACTTACGCTTTAGAGGAGGTTAAAGTAGGTGAATAAAAAAGAATTATTCGATGCTTTTGATGGATTTTCACAAAATTTAATGGTTACTTTAGCTGAAATTGAAGCTATGAAAAAACAAGTCCAATCATTGGTAGAAGAAAATACCATTCTTCGCCTAGAAAATACAAAATTACGAGAACGCTTGAGTCAATTAGAACAGGAGAATTTGGCAAAAAATCCTTCCAAACAAGGGAAAGATCATTTAGAAGGAATCTATGATGAGGGCTTTCATATCTGTAATTTTTTCTACGGGCAGCGTCGTGAGAATGATGAAGAATGTATGTTTTGTAGAGAATTATTAGATAGAAAGTAAGGGCATGCAAGTTCAAAAAAGTTTTAAAGATCAAAAAACAAGCGGAACCTTGTATTTGGTTCCAACCCCGATTGGCAATTTGCAAGACATGACCTTTAGAGCAGTCGCAACCTTAAAAGAAGTTGATTTTATTTGTGCTGAAGACACCCGAAACACGGGCCTTCTGTTGAAACATTTTGATATTGCTACCAAGCAAATCAGCTTTCATGAACACAATGCCTATGAGAAGATTCCTGATTTAATTGATTTATTAATATCAGGACGGTCACTGGCTCAGGTTTCTGATGCAGGAATGCCCTCTATTTCTGATCCTGGGCATGATTTGGTCAAGGCCGCCATTGACAATGCTATTACGGTGGTTGCTTTACCAGGAGCATCAGCAGGAATTACAGCCTTGATTGCTAGTGGGCTTGCTCCCCAACCTCACGTTTTTTATGGATTCTTACCCAGAAAAGCAGGGCAACAAAAAACATTTTTTGACCATAAATGTAGCTATCCAGAAACACAAATTTTCTATGAATCGCCCTATCGGGTTAAGGATACCTTGACCAATATGTTGGCTTGCTACGGTGACCGTCAAGTGGTGCTTGTCAGAGAATTGACCAAGCTTTTTGAGGAATACCAGCGGGGGTCGATTTCAGAAATCTTGACCTACCTTGAGGAAACCCCTCTTAAAGGGGAATGTCTGCTGATTGTGGCTGGAGTTAATCCAGAGGAAAAGATAGAACAGACAGATGATGTGGACCTCATTGCTTTAGTTCAAAAAGAAATTCAAGCAGGTGCCAAGCCTAATCAGGCTATTAAAACAATTGCTAAAGCTTACCAGGTTAATCGCCAAGAGCTTTACCAACACTTCCATGACTTATAAGTCATCTTACATATAGGAGAAAAACTAATGACAGAAGATCAGGCAGCAGTTCTTGTTTTAGGAGTATACGGAATGATATTGGCTTTATTACTATTATCAGCTTTATTATGCCTTATCGCTAACTGGCGACTCTTTAAAAGAGCGGGTTATAAAGGATGGTATAGCCTCATTCCTTTTTATGCAGGCTTTATCAAACACAAAATCACTTTTTCAGAAGATAATAAATGGTTTTACTTTATTGGTTGGGTCATTGCTATTTATTATTACTATGTTCACTTTTGCTATGTCCGTGCTTTTGGAGGGTCAAAGGGTCTAGCAGTATTTGGTTTGTTTTTCCCAGGTATTGCTACCTTGATAGTGGCTTTTGGAAAAGCTTATACGGCAGAAGAATACCATCCTATGCCACATCTTTTGAACTCATAGAAAAAAGACCATCAATAAATCTCCAATTGATGGTCTTTTAGGTGGTTAAATGATTTTAGTCCCGTGGACAATGGCCGTTCCAGTGAGTTGACTCAAACTTTGGCAATTCTCAGCAGTGACACCTCCTCCAATCATGATTTCAATACGTTTGTTGGCATAAGTCACAAGGTTTTTAAGGTGTGCTACATTGTCTGCAATAGGAGTAGCTTCAGGTGAACCATGGGTCAAAACACGTACAAAGCCGTAATCAATCAGTTGGTCAAGGGCTTGATGCTGTTGTGCAGTCGGAATGAGGTCAAAAGCCATGTGGAAAACCAGTGGCAAGCCTTGTGTAGCAGGTAACAGGTGTTCGATGGCCTCGGTATCCAGTTGATTTTCTGCGGTTAGCATTCCCAAGACAAGCGCATCTGAGCCAGCTTCAATGGCTTTGATAATGTCTTCTTCCATAGCCTTTAGTTCGAGGTCGTTATAGATAAAATTGCCACCACGAGGGCGAATCATGGTTGCTACACTGATGTTTTTATCGTGTAAAAGCTGGCAGGCTTCTTTGATGACACCATAAGATGGCGTAGTGCCTCCGACAGCCAGGTTGTCACAAAGTTCCACACGACTGACTTGACTAGCGTTAAGGGTTGGAAGTAGTGTTAGGTTCTCAGCACAAAATTCTTTAATCATTTTTAAATCTCCTTTATCTCTCATTATTATACCATGAATTAATGTAGCAGGTGGGGAACATCTTTGTCAAATCAGGTACATTATGCTATACTCACTAGTATTATAGAGAGGTGCTGTATGAGTAAGTCCTTATCTATTTTCTATTGACCCTTCTATCTTACCAAAATCTGTTTTAGAACAAGCCAAGCTCAAGAACTTTATGACTGATAAGGACACCACAGTGTGGGAGAAATGTGAGCTATTTTTGACAAGGCTTTTCTCAAAGAGGGCGGGCTTGCTCTGATTGACGATGATAGCAGCATTTGACTCCAAATACCAGTAATGAAACCAAGAAAAGAGGAATGACAATGGACATTAGACTAGCCTTTCCAAATGAAGTGGCTCAAGTGATGAACGTGATTGAAGATGCTAAGAAGGTGATTGCTACTTATGGGAGTGACCAGTGGCAAAATGGCTACCCAAATGAAGACGTGATCATTGATGATATTTTAAAAGGTCAAGCTTATGTGGCTCTAAATGATGAAGGGACGATTGTAGCCTACGCGGCAGCAATTTATGGTAATGAAGAAGCTTACAATGCTATTTACGATGGGCAGTGGCGAACGCCAAATCAAGCTTATGTGACCTTTCATCGTATTGCGGTATCTAAAAACCATCAGGGGCAAACCATTGCACAAACTTTTTTACAGGGCTTAATCGAAGGCTTTGATCAAAAGGATTTTCGCTGTGATACTCATGAAAAAAATAAGATCATGCAGCATATTTTAGAGAAATTAGGTTACATTTATTGTGGCAAGGTTATTGTTGAAGGAGAACGCTTGGCCTATCAAAAGCTCAAAAAGAGTCATGAACAGGCTGACTATCAGGAAATAGACGAAGATAGCCGCTATGGCTTATAGAGAAGGATCGCTGAATCCTGTTTAGCCACTGTCTTTGCTAGATGTTTGAAACGAAGAAAGCACAACTTATGACCTTAACAGAATTTTATTACAATAGTCCATTAGGAAAAATATCTTTGGTGGCATCAGATCAAGCTTTGGTGGGGGCTTGGTTTGTAGGACAGGCTTATTTCCAAGCGGGCCTTGCTTCCCTTCCTCAAAAAGGAACGAATTTTATACTGCAGGAGGCTGCCAGTTGGTTAGATACTTATTTTGAAGGAAGTCCAACTGCTATTTCCATTAATTTAGCCCCAAAAGGAACTCCTTTTCAACAGAACGTTTGGGAAGCCTTGTGCCAGATTCCTTATGGGGAAACGATAACCTATGGACAACTAGCAACGCAAGTTGCCTGTCAATCGGCCCAAGCTGTTGGTGCAGCTATTGGCCGTAATCCTCTAAGTCTCTTTATTCCCTGTCACCGTGTGATAGCAGCAGATGGACAGCTTAGAGGTTATGCCGGCGGCCTAGATAAAAAAGCTTGGTTACTCAAGCATGAAACATCACTAGTAACAAAGGAGAAAAAATGATTACTATCTACCAATACCCAAAATGCAGTACCTGTCAAAGAGCCATGGCTGAATTAAAGCAACTGGTTAGTGACTTTGAAGCCATTGATATTAAAGCTAATCCACCCAAAGCTCAGGACCTCAAACACTGGATGGAAACATCTGGTTATACCGTCAAAAATTTCTTTAATACCAGTGGTAACAGCTACCGTGAATTGGGACTTAAAGATAAGATAGACAAGCTTAGCCTTGACGAAGCTGCTGAACTCTTAGCCGTAGATGGTATGCTAATCAAGCGGCCTATTCTGATTAAGGACGGTCAAGTCTTACAAGTTGGCTATCGCAAGCCTTACCAAGGCTTAAATCTCTCTTAAAAGGAGTATAAAAAAGAGACACCCCCTTAAAGATGGAGGACTGTCTCTTTTTTTAATGTTCTGTTTTTAATTCGGTATTTAATTGCCACATCATTCCAAATTGATCGGTAATATTAGCATAGGCAGGGCTCCAGAAGGTTTCTTGGAGGGGAAGGTTGATTGCCTTAGCATTGATGATCAACTTATCGTAAATGCGCTGGGCTTCTTCGATGCTACCTACCATAATAGAAGCCGTCATATTGACACCAGCTTGATAATCCACATCAGGATTTTCATCTGAGAGATCCAAGCGAATACCATCAATATCTAGTTGAGCGTTGAGGACAAGATGTTCATGCGTTTTCGGGCAATCAGGAACACCATCTTTCCATAAGAGCAGATTAACCACTTTTGCTTGAAAAACCTCTTGGTAGAATGCGACAGCCTCTTGACCGTTACCATCAGTAACGAGATAAACATTAATGGCAGTAACCATACTAAGCTCCTTTACCTGATTTTGATTGACGAACAGCGATATAATGACCTTCATTATCAGAGAAGGTGAAATGAATCATGCCTTGGTATTCCATAATAGGATTGGTTGTTATACCAGCAGCTGTTAGGCGCTCGTATTCTGCCTGAAGGTGATCTGTTTCAAATAAAAGAGATGGAAAGCCTAGATCCATATCAGGATTAGCAGCAGCCACGACTTCCTTGTTGTGTAAGCCAAAGCTTATAGCTGATTCCTTATTTGGGGCAACCTCATAGGAGGAAGTTCCTTCTTGTTGCGCTTGATCAATTAAGACAAAGCCCACTTGTTCAGTCCAGAATCGTAGGGCGGCCTCTGTGTCTGTGACGTAAAGCATTGTTGTTGATTTTGTAATCATTTCTCTCTCCATTATTAATATTTAGTGATAAATAATTATACCCTTCCCTTCTCTAAAGAACAAGTAAAAGGTCTCTAAAAAAGGATAGGGGGAGTACTACCTATTTTTGAAAAATTGTGAAGGGAGAGTTAGGTGCGCTACACGTGTCCCAGTTGCTAACGAAAAAGCATGCTTCCCTAATTGAAAACGGTTGTTATCGATACTTGGAAGGTGTAACAATTGACCAGAACGTTGTTTGTCTTGGCTGACAACAAGAGGAGGTTGGAGCTGATGTTCTTGATAGTAGGTCAGGATACCTGCGGCAACATCGTCACCGTTTGCAACAATAGCATCAAAACTGGTATCTTGACTTAATGTAGCCGCTAATTGATAAGCTTCTTCATAGGTTGAGACCTGACCAAAGCTTTCATAAGGGTGTTGATTGCCTAAGTTTGCTTTGAAAGCTGAGAGCGTAGCCTTGAAAGTCGAACTGGTTACTTTATTTCGACTAAATAGTAGGGCACATTTGCCAACATTATAACCAGCTAACCACTGAAATAACTCTTGTAAACCCTGATGTCGATCAATAGAAACACTAGAAATTTTCTTAGACGTGCAGTGTTCTAATAGGACAATTTGACCGTAATCAGCATACCTTTTTACAAGCCTTAGAGGGATTTTACGGGAGGTGAAAATAAGACTATCAAATGCTTTTCCTTTTAGCTGTTCCAGATAGTCTCGCTCAATCTCTTGCTTGTAATCAGAAGGTAGAAAAAGAAGTTGGTATTGGCTTTCTAAGGCAGCTTCCATCAAGCCCCTAAAAATATCGATAAAATAAGGGTGCTTAGTGTGGGGAATGATGACGCCGATACGATTGGTTTTTCCGGTGCTTAATTGTCGAGCTGTCATATTAGGGCTGTAATCCAATTGTTGAATAACTGCTGCAATAATCTGGCTAGTTTCTTGCGAGACATAGTCTGATTGATTTAGATAACGTGAGACAGTGGATGGAGCTACCCCAGCCAATTTAGCGATATCACGGATACTTGTCATTGGTGTCCTTTCACATACTTCCAAATGCCGTAAGCCACCCCATCTTGGTCATTTGTGGTTGTCACGAAAGTTGCTTGTTTGAGAACATCAAGATGTGCATTGGCCATGGCGATAGACGTACCAACTTTAGCAAACATTGGCAAATCGTTATGCCCATCTCCAAAGGCAACTGTTGCTTCCTTTGGAAGTTTGAGAGTAGTCATTATATAGTCGATTCCTCGTGACTTAACCGCTTCTTGATGTGTTATTTCTAGATAATAAGAGCCAGATTGTTGAATACTAACTCCCTCTAACTGTAATTGTAACAAATTTTCCTTGAGAGTTTGCATTTCTAAATCATCAAATGTTATTAACATGATTTTAAAAATAGGCTCTGTTGGAGAAAGGTAGCTGTTTAAAGGGACTAATTCAGGCTCAAGCAGCGTTAATTGGCTTTCGTAATCAACGCCATCATCTTTTTTGAAGCTTAACCATTTATCTTTATAATAATAAGACTGGCTAAGTTCAGGATAGGTTTGTTGAATATAATCAATTAGGAGTTGACCTGCTTGCTCAGGTAGAGGAAGTTCTGCAATAGTCTCGAGTTGATGCTGATGATATTGGTAAATCAGTCCTCCATTAAATCCAATTTGAGGGCCAGTAAGGTCAAGGGCATCAATAGCTTCTTTCATTTCGAAAGGAGCACGTGCTGAAACGAGGGTGATTGGCAGCTGTGCTTTTTTTATGCGTGCAGCATTTGAGGGGGTGACATGCCCATGACGATTCAAGAGTGTACCGTCCATATCTAAAAAAAGGTGTTTTTGCATAATCATTGTCTCCTTTACGCATGATATGGGTCAAGTATAAAGGATGGAACGCGTTCCATGTCAAGTCTTAGATACAAAAAAAGAAGGAAATCCTTCTCAGATTGAAGAAAAATTGTCCCAAATGGACGTTTTCTTCAATCTGTTTTTGCTTTTCTAAAAACGAAAAACTCCTGAAACACGTAACATGAGTATTTCAAGAGTTAGTTGACATCATAATCATTAAACGATTGTCATTGACAGCTTCTAAAAATAGAGTTTGCCTACGTTCTGAAAGAAAGGAATCCTTCCTTTTCTTTAGTTGAGTTGTCAGGGTACTTTAGGTGACATTATAAGTCAATATCCAAGAGGATTGGTGTATGGTCTTGGCGCTCTCCAGAAGAAATCATTTCAGAACGGTTAATCTTATCCACAAGTCGGTTTGACGTTAACCAATAGTCAATTCTCCAACCGGTATTGTTGATTTTGCTGGTTTTGCTACGTTGCGCCCACCAGGTATAAACATTGGGAATATCTCCGTGCAATTGACGGAAGGTATCTGTAAATCCTCTTGCCAATAGGTTAGTAAAGCCTTGACGCTCTTCATCGGTAAAACCGGGTGAGCGTCGATTGCTACTAGGGTTTGCCAAGTCAATCTCTTTGTGGGCAACGTTGTAATCTCCCGTGGCCAAAACAGGCTTTTGGGCATCAAGTTCAGCTAAGTAATCAGCGTATTTTTGGTCCCAGATTTGACGGTCTTCTAAACGTCTAAGGCCATCGCCGGCATTAGGAGTGTAAACCTGTGTGACGAAAAACTCTTCAAATTCTAGGGTAATAATACGGCCCTCGGCATCCATTGTTGTTGGGGCACCAATTTCTGGAAAGGTAACGACAGGGTTTAGCGTGTTTTTGTAAAGGAACATGGTTCCCGCGTAGCCTTTTCGAGCAGGCTCTACTGAAGAACGCCAAACATGTAAATAGTCTGGAAAATAACCAAGTAAGGTCTCGATATGTTTTTTGGTAGGACCCTTAGCAGATAATTTGGTTTCTTGGATAGCAATAATATCCGCATCTTGAGCGACTAAAGTGTCTAAAACAGCGCGTGATAGAAGGGCACGAGGAGATTCTCCTGTGAGGGCAGCGTTTAAGGAATCAATGTTCCATGAGATAAGTTTCATTGAGTTTCTCTTTCTAACAGATAATCTTACTTTTATTGTAACAAAAAAAGAAGTGAGTGGCGACTTTTGGAGTTTTAAACTTTAGTTGAGAAAGTAAGGGGCGATTGTTATAATGAAAAATACCAAGGATAATAGTGACAAGCTGAAAATCGAGTAGAGGTCAACTTCTAGCCCCTCTCACACCACCGTACGTGCCGTTTGGCATACGGCGGTTCAACTAATCTTTAACGCATGTCGTTCTAAATAATAATCTAAGTATGAAACCAGTCCTCGTGCAGTGAGGACTGGTTTTGATATGGCACGCTTTAAAACTGACTTCTGTGCTACAAATTGGTAGTGGTCTTCCCAGCCTGAAACTTTATCAGCTATCCATCTAGTTACTTTATTTATTGGAATTAAGAAATCCATAACTGCCCAGAAAGCCCCTGCCTTATACCTCATCTATTGGCTGCTGCCTAGTTTGTGTCTGGTGGTGCAGACAGCTATTTTATTAACCTCGGCTGGCTTTGTAACCCCTAATCTATTCAATCCAATAGCAGGACTTGTCTGTCTTTTGATAGTATTGAGTTCTCTCCTAGCCTAGCTTAAGCAAAATCCTATCATGGGTATTCGCCTTCCTTGAGCCTTAGCAGATATGGTTAAAATTGGAAGAAAAGAGAGCATTGTTGCAGATAATGCTCAGTCTGCAACAGTAAAAGAAGGCGTTATGGCTTCCTTATCATTTCTTCTTGTCTTTACCTTTATTATCTTGACATCATCCTTGTTCCCTGCGCTTAATCAATCTTTGGCAAAAAGTATCGACTATTTTTTCCATTTAAACGGGCGACCATGCTAAGCCCTATAGGATTAACTGGTTAACTTCCCCAGCAACCATGATTATCTTAACTACAATCTTAGCAGGATTGGGTCAGGGCATGACACTCGGTCAAATTGGTCGTATTTTCGGAAAGAGTCTCAAACAGTTGACCAAGACTATGGTAACAGTGGTTTCCATTGTTACTCTATCCAAAGTCATGAGTTACAGTGGCATGACTTTGGAACCATCGCAGTTAGTTTAGTAGCTGTGACGGGTGCTTTTATCCTTTTATTGCTCCCATTATTGGTTCGCTTGGAACCTTTATTACAGGAAGTGACACCTCTGCCAATGTTTTATTTGGAGAATTACAAGTCAAGGCGGCAAGCAATCTTACGATGACCCCTTCCTGGCTAGCAGCTGCTAATATGTCAGGAGCAACCGCAGGGAAAATGATTTCTCCTCAAAGTATTGCTGTTGCTGCAGTAGCTATTGGTTTGGAAGGCCAAGAAGGACGGCTACTAAAAGAGATGATTAAGTTCTGTTTCCTTTATATCCTACTAACTTGCTTAGTAGTCTTTATTATGGGGAAAGTGTTAGGTTATCTCTAGCTAAAAAAGCTACAGCTAAAGTCTTTATTAAAAAACTAAAAAATGTGTGAGCATATACTTTGACAGTCGAAAGACATTCTAATATAATTTAGATACAATTTGTAAGCGCTAACAAATCATTAAATATCATAGGAGAATATAAATGGCACAAAGAACAGTCGTTACAGAAGACACAACAGACTTCGTTATGGATTTCAAAACGAGTAGCGCTGAAGGAAACGTAGACTTTATTAACGTTTTTGATTTAGAAAAAATGGCTCAACAGGTCATTCCTAAAGGGGCCTTTGGATATATTGCAAGTGGTGCAGGAGATACCTTCACCCTTCATGAAAATATTCGTTCCTTTAACCACAAATTGATTGTTCCACATTCTCTTAAAGGGGTTGAAAATCCATCAACAGAGATCACCTTTGATGGTGATCGATTAACCTCTCCCCTTATTCTAGCTCCTGTTGCAGCTCATAAATTGGCTAATGAGCAAGGTGAAGTTGCATCAGCTAAAGGGGTTAGTGAGTTTGGTACCATCTATACCACAAGTTCTTATTCAACCACTGACCTCCCAGAGATTAGTGCTGCTTTAAATGGGACACCGCACTGGTTCCAATTCTATTACAGTAAAGATGATGGGATTAACCGTAACATCATGGACCGTGTTAAAGCTGAAGGTTATAAGGCCATTGTTCTTACTGCTGATGCAACAGTGGGAGGCAACCGTGAAGTGGATAAACGTAACGGCTTTGTTTTTCCAGTAGGTATGCCAATTGTTCAAGAATACCTACCTGATGGAGCTGGGAAAACCATGGATTATGTTTATAAATCAGCCAAACAAGCCCTCACACCAAAAGATGTTGAATACATCGTCCAATACTCTGGCTTGCCTGTTTACGTCAAAGGGCCTCAATGTGCCGAGGATACTTTACGTGCGTTGGATGCAGGAGCATCAGGTATCTGGGTAACCAATCACGGTGGTCGTCAGTTGGACGGTGGGCCAGCTGCTTTTGACTCCTTACAAGAAGTAGCTGAAACAGTTGACAAACGTGTTCCGATTGTCTTTGATTCAGGTATTCGTCGTGGTCAACATGTCTTCAAAGCTATTGCCTCAGGGGCAGACCTTGTTGCTCTAGGTCGTCCTGTTGTTTACGGTTTGGCAATGGGAGGTAGCATTGGTACTCGTCAAGTCTTTGAAAAATTAAACGACGAGTTGAAGATGGTCATGCAGCTTGCTGGAACACAAACGATTGAAGACATTAAAAACTTCACTCTACGCCACAACCCATATGATTCTTCTATCCCATTTGACCAAAATGCTCTTCGCTTGGACTAAGTCATCAGCTTGTTAAAATCAGAAAACTTCGCTTACCCTGAAATGGTAAGCGGCGTTTTTTGATTTGTGACGAATGAAAGGCAGGGCTCTCAAATTCTTCATTTTTAGAGAATTAGAGTTATTGATTAAAAAGTTAAATTTCTTACATGATTAAGATCAGGGATTGATTTTCTCTGAAAAATATGGTTAAATAACCAAATATAATTAATAAAAAATGAGGTATTCATTAACGAAAAATACTTTCATTTAATCCAATTTAGGAGGAAATCAAGTGGAGAAAAAGCAACGCTTTTCACTTAGAAAATACAAATCGGGAACAGTTTCGGTTTTGATCGGAAGTGTTTTCTTGATGGCAACGACCACAGTAGCAGCCGAGGAACAGGTTTCTGGTGACAACAACAAACCTGTCCCGCACATGGTGCAATCAGACGGACAGGCAAGTTCACAAGAAGTTCAAACCCTGTCTGAAATGAGTATAAGTCTTGACCTACAGACCGCAGATGCTCAATCGCCTGCGGAAACAGCCATAGCCATAAAAGAAGACGATAAAGAAGCAGACAGGCTGCCAGCAGAGGCAATAGTAATAGATAGTAGCTCGGATAAGAGTACTGGTCAAGCAGTAGCTTCTGGTCAGTCTAAAGCCTTGCCGCCAGTCAACATGGATATTCATGATTGGGTTAAAACAAAGGGAGCCTGGGATAAAGGTTTCAAAGGTCAGGGCAAGGTTATTGCTATTATCGATACTGGTATTGATGCCAGTCATCAAGCCATGCGTATTACGGATTTATCGTTAGCTAAGGTAAAGTCAAAAGAAGAGATGGCCAGGCGTCAAAAAACTGCTGGCATTCACTATGGGAGTTGGGTAAATGATAAGGTTATTTTTGCCCATAACTATGTGGAAAATAATGAGAAAGTCAAAGAGGTTAAGTTTGATTTTGAGGAGAGTTTAGAGGACTTTGACATTACCGTTGACGTTCAAAGACTCAACACATCAAAACGCTACCGCCCTCAAGCAGTTGAGGCACCAAAAGAAACTGTAATTAAGATAGAAGACATTCCGGGTGTTTTTGAGATTGATTGGCCAGAAATAGACGATGATAGCAAATACGAGTCTCACGGAATGCATGTTACGGGAATTGCAACTGGAAATGGAATCGAACCAGCAGCTGTCGGAGAACGTTTCTTGGGTATTGCGCCAGAAGCTCAAGTAATGTTTATGCGGGTCTTTGCTAGTGATCTTACTGGAACAGGAGATTCTCTTTTTGTTAAAGCCATCGAAGATGCAGTTGCCCTAGGAGCGGATGTGATTAACCTTAGCCTTGGGTCAGCGAACGGTTCTCATCTCAATGGGAATCACCCCTTGATGATAGCTATTGAAAAAGCTAGACAGGCTGGAGTATCCGTTGTAGTAGCCGCTGGAAATGAGCGTGCCTTTGGCTCTGACCATGACGATCCTTTTGTAACCAACCCCGATTATGGTTTGGTTGGCTCTCCATCGACAGGTCGTCCTCCAACATCTGTTGCAGCTATTAATAATAAATGGATTTTTGAACGGCTAATGACTGTCGAGGGCTTGGAAAACCGTGCTGATTTAAATAATGGCAAAGCTATTTATTCAGAATCAGTTGACTTTAAGGACATCAAGGATAGTCTAGGTTATGATAAACCATATCAATATATCTATGTTAAGGATCTCACTGAGGCCGGTTATAAGGCCAAGAATGTCGAAGGTAAAGTGGTGTTAATCGAACGTGATCCGAAAAAGTCCTTCGATGACATGATTGCTCAAGCCAAAAAACATGGGGCTTTAGGAGTTCTTATTTTTAACAATATTCCTGGTCAGGCAAATCGAACTATGCGTCTCAGTAGTACTGGAATGGTATTACCATCAGCTTTTATTTCCCATGAATTTGGGAAGGCTATGTCAGTCTTGCATGGTGATGGAAGTGGAAGTTTAGTTTTTGACAGCAGCTTGTCCAAAGCGCTTAGTCAAAAAGGGAATGAAATGAACCATTTTTCAAACTGGGGACTAACCTCTGATGGCTACTTGAAACCTGATATTACAGCGCCTGGTGGAGATATTTATTCAACTTATAATGATAACCACTATGGTAATCAGACAGGAACCAGCATGGCGTCTCCTCAAATTGCAGGTGCTAGTCTTTTGGTGAAGCAATATCTCCAGCAACTTAAGCCTGACTTACCACAAGAACAGATAGCTGATCTTGTTAAAAATCTTCTGATGAGTAATGCTCAAGTACACATCAATCCCATCACCAAAACCACAACATCGCCACGTCAGCAGGGAGCTGGTTTGCTCAATATTGAAGCAGCAGTAAGCAGTGGACTCTATGTCACAGGAAAAGATAATTACGGTAGTATTTCTCTAGGAAATGTCACAGATACTATTTCTTTTGAAGTAACAGTTCACAATTTATCACAAGAAACCAAGTCACTCCGCTACGAGACAGAATTATTAACGGATGCTATTGATTCCAAAGAAGGGCGTTTTACATTGTCCTCTCGATCTTTGAAAACTTATCAAGGAGATATTGTTGACATTCCAGCGAATGGTCAAAAGACAGTTACGATCCAGCTAGATGCGTCAGCTTTCGCTGAAGAATTAAGCAAGCAAATGCCAAATGGTTATTATTTGGAAGGCTTTGTTCGTTTTGTGGATAGTAAAAATAAACAGCACAATCAGATTAATATTCCTTTTGTAGGCTTCAAAGGTGCATTTGAAAACTTAGCAGTGGTTGAAGAGTCTATTTACCAGTTAAAAGCACAAGGGAAAAAGGGCTTTTACTTTGATGAGTCTGGTCCTAAAGATGATATTTACGTGGGTAAGCATTTTACAGGATTGGTGACACTTGGTGCGGAAACGAATGTCTCAACGGCAACGGTTTCAGATAATGGGCTACACACATTAGGTACGTTTAGAAATCAAGAAGGGAAATTTATCTTAGCTAAAAATAGTCAAGGGCAACCCGTTCTGGCCATTTCACCAAATGGGGATAATAACCAAGACTTTGCAGCTTTCAAGGGCGTTTTCTTGCGAAAGTACCAAGGACTCAAAGCCAGTGTTTATTTGGCTAGTGATGCAGCGCATAAAGAGCCTTTATGGGTTAGTCCAAAAACTTTCAAAGGTGATAAAAATTTTAATAGTGACATTCGTTTTGCGAAATCAACAACACTATTAGAAACAGAATTTGAGGGGAAATCCTTGACAGGTGCTGAGTTACCAGATGGTTATTACCATTATGTGGTATCTTATTACCCAGATGTGGTTGGGGCCAAGCGTCAAGAAATGACCTTTGAATTGATTTTAGATCGTCAAAAACCAGTTTTAGGTCAAGCAACTTTTGATCCCGCTACTAATCGCTTCAAACCATCAGTTTTAGAAGATCGTGGCCAATCAGGTGTTTTAAGAAACAGTGTCTTTTATTTGGACACCAAAGACGGGAAGCCCTACACTATTACCATTAATGACGGCTACAAATATGTCTCTGTGGCAGACAATAAACAATTTGTGCCTCGACAAGCAGATGGCAGCTTTATTTTACCGATTGATAAGGTTGCCTTGGATGACTTCTATTATATGGTGGAGGACTTTGCAGGCAACAGGGCTATTGCTAAATTAGGAGATCATCTGCCTGAGTCTCTTGAGCAAGAAGTGATGACGTTCAATCTGACTGAAGGCAATTACCAAACCAAAAAAGTTTATGATGATCAGCTTGAGATGGCTGTAACTGATACAGGATTAGTCACTAATCAAGCACATTTAGCAGTAACTCATCGCAATCGTCCTCAGAGTCATTTGGTCAAATTGAACCATGAATTGTTCATTTCTCCAAATGGGGATGGCAACAAGGACTTTGTGGCCTTTAAAGGGGTACCAAACAAGAACTATCAAGACTTACAAGTCACTGTTTTTGCTAAAGACGACCAGAAGAGATCTCAGCCTATTTGGTTTAGTCAACTAGGAGCTAATGTCTCAGATAGTGAAAGTACTGCTTGGCATGGCGTAACAGCTGGAGGTGCCAAAGTCAGATCCGGTGAGTATCAATATGTGATTAACTATCGCGATGAAAACGGTACTGCTCATGAAGAAACTCATATCGTGACAGTCAGTTATCATAAACCAATCCTCACTCAGGGACGTTTCCATACGGTGAAGGATGTCGAATACTTTACACCTAGCAAACCGCAAGCTATCAGTACTTCAGGAATTGCCCGAGAAGAAGTGTTCTACTTGATTTCCAAGAATGGGCGTAACTTTAATGTGACAGAAGATAAGCACACTGTTATAGTTAGTGATAACAAGGTCTTCCTTCCTAAAAATGAGGATGGTTCCTACACCATTCCTAAAATTGAAGGGGTTGCAGCGGCTAACTTTTATTATCTCGTGGAAGACAAGGCTGGTAATGTATCCTTTACGACTTTGCCTAATCTCAGAGAAGTAGGGCAGGACAAAGGGGTCTTAAGCTTGGCTCTAGACCTACCTATTCTTGAAGAAAAATTCCCAACTAGATTTACCTATCTTGTTCGCGATGCTGACGGTAAACCTATTGAAACCTTGGATTATTTCAATAACTCAGCAAACAGCTTGATTTTGCCATTTGGCCACTACACAGTTGAGCTGTTGACCTACGATACCAATCTTTTGGAACTTCAATCCGATAAAGTCCTTCCGTTTACCTTAACGGCAGAAAATGACTTTCAACACATTGACTTTAAAATGACAAAGCTGGCATCGGGCCAAGTAACTGTTCATTTTGATAACTTGCTGCCAGCGGGTAGTCAGGTAAGCCTTAGAGCACCTCAAGGCCACTTGATTCCTCTCAACCAGTCTTTATATGTGCCAAGGGCTTATGGCAAAATGGTTCAGGCGGGTACCTATGAACTGGTCGTCTCCCTTCCAAAAGGTTACCACATTGATGGAGAGACCAAGGTGCTAGTCCAGCAAAATGACGTTCATGAATTGGCAGTGCGTCTAGTGCCAGACTCAGCTCATTTAGCTGTATCTCCGGCTGAGAAAGACATGTCTGCACTAGCTAATATTGGCTCTGATTACTTTGCGTTGCCAACCATGGCAGATCATGTAGAAAGCAGGGCAAAATCAGCAGGAGTAGCTCAATTACCAAGGACTGGCGATAAGACTATGGTTAAATGGAGTGCATTTGGCTTCTTAATCCTTACACTCTCTTACCTCTTTAGCCGTAAAAAAGACCTCTCATCAACAGATTAGACGAATGGTACAGAAAGCTTTCGTTGATTTCACCTGATGAGACAAAATATCTTAGTTGATAAAGGGTGACAAGCACATCTAAATAAGCGTATAGGACTTTCTCACGTTCCAATCTCTTCCAACTTTAATACCATTTTTGGACACAAGTATGTTACAATATAATAAATAAGATAAGGAATTTAGGTTCTTCATTTTTAGAGACTGATTGGTTAGGAGATTGTCATTATGAAGAAAACGGTAACGCTAATTTTGGTTGGGTTAGACCTCTTTGTTCTGGCGGCTTTTTATTGGATTTATTTGCCGGCCTTAAATATTTGGAGTTTAACGTTTTGGTTTTTTGTTATTCTTGCTCTCATGCTGGCTTTGATGACCTTGGCCATCTTGTCAAGTTTTGACTTAAAAAAAACGGTAACGCATGCCTTTAAGCAAGGTTATGGCCGCAAAGATGTCACTGCGCGATTTTCAATGACTTCTTCAACAGGAGTATTGAAGTGGCTTATTCTGACCATCGCGATAATTGTCGGACTCTTGTCATTAATAGCAGTGGTTAATACGAAACTTTTTCGTGCCAAGTCCTATGCTCATGTGATTCATGTCAAGGATGCCGACTTTAACAAAGATTTCCCAGAAACGGATTTATCAGCACTTGCTCTTTTAGACCGAGATTCTGCCGAAAAAATTGGTGACACCTATCTAGGAACGATTGACAAGGTCTCTCAGTTTGGTATTTCAGACGAATATCGTCAGATTACCATTGGCAAGCTTCCTTATCGTGTCTCACCTTTAGAATACAAGTCTTTTTGGAAATGGGTGACCAACCGTCAAGAAGGGATTAATTACTATGTCAAGGTTAATCAAACCACAGGCAAGGCCGAATTGGTCAAATTAAAAAAAGCCATGAAGTATTCGCGTTCTGAGTACCTTTTCCGAGATACTATGAGGCATTTGCGTTTTCAGTATCCGATGACTATTTTTGCTGATCCTTCTTTTGAAGTTGATGACGATGGTAATCCCTACTATGTTGCAACAACCTATGCTCCAAAATTTGGCTTGTCATCGCAGGATCCGACAGGTGTCATCTTATTAGATGCTGTTAGCGGCAAGTCCACATTTTATGACCTCAAATCAGTGCCAAAATGGGTAGATCGTGTCTATTCTTCTGAAAATGTTCTGGAAAGGGTTAACGACCATTATACCTATCAAAATGGGTATTGGAATACTGTCTTTAGCCAAACAGGTGTCAAACAAACAACAGATAGTTACAATTACATCACCATCGGTTCAGATATTTATCTCTACACAGGTATTACATCAGCGACCGCTGACTCATCAAACCTTGGCTTTATCTTGGTTAATATGCGGACAAGAGAAATTACCAACTACAAGCTAGCTTCAGCTACGGAACGCTCTGCCATGAAGTCTGCCGAAGGAGAAGTTCAAGAAAAAAAATATTCTGCAACCGCCCCAACACTCGTCAAGTTAAATGATAAAGCTTACTATTTGATTTCGTTGAAAGATGATGCTGGTCTGGTTAAATCCTATGCTCTGGTTGATGCAGAAGATTATCAACAAGTTACGGTTAATAATGATATTCAAACCTTGATTGCTCAGTTTACTGATCGTGATACCAGTTCCTTGTCGTCAGCAACAGCTTCTAAGAAAAAAGCTAAGCTTATTTCTGGACAAATAGATCAATTAGCCAGTCAAATCATTTCAGGAACAACGGTTTATTACCTTGCCTCTGATGGTCGCATTTATAAGGTTAAGGCAAGTAACGACACAACTGATTACTTACCTTTCCTTAAGGTCGGTGATCGCTTTGAAGCGGAATTAGCAGATGAACATTTCCTAAAAAACTTTAAGATGATTGACCCCAATAAGCAACAGGTAACAGAATAAAGAGGAAAAGGACAAGTCATGAGCACTTGTTCTTTTCTTTATTATGACTCGAAGCCATAAGATAAAAGCTTGTTGTTACGGGCTTCAGTCAAGTAATGCAAGCATAACCTGAACGTCTTCAGCGAGCGTCTTTAGGCGCCGCTGGAGAGAAACGGCTTATAGCCGGTGTACAAGCTACCCGTTTTCACGGGTGGTTATGACTCCTTGTCTGGGAATAAAACTGATGAGGAGGCTTTAAAAAATACAGAGAAAATCTTAGAGAGGCTTGATTTGCCAGCACTCGTATGCTATACTAAGCCTACCATTTGGAGGTTTGCCAGCTTTGGTAGGGCGAGTGTGTCTGTTAAACCTTTCTTAGCTGGTCTGGCTGCCAAATCTCCTTAAAGCGAGCAAAATACTGTTCTTCAGTATTTTTTCTTTTGCAAAATACGGTCAATGAAGGGTGTTAAAAGGACCAGGATGTCGAGAAAAAAACGAAAGAAATATCAGGTTTATGAGGGATTACGGTGTGCCATGATGCTCTGTTTTATCAGTGGCTATGTCAATGCCTTTACCTATATGACTCAAGGCAAGCGTTTTGCTGGAGTACAGACAGGAAACCTCTTATTTTTGGCTATTCGTCTATCGGAAAATCAATTACAGGAGGCGCTGCAATATTTACTTCCCGTGACAGTTTTTATGCTTGGACAGTCCATTACTTATTTTATGCGCCACTGGGCCACTAAAAAGGGGATACACTGGTACCTCTTATCTAGTTTTATTTTAACGGGGATTGCTTTAGTGACAGCCTTATTAACCCCTTTGCTGCCCTCATTTTTTACGGTATCAGCCTTGGCTTTTTTTGCTTCTATTCAGGTAGATACCTTTAAAACCTTGCGAGGAGCTAGTTATGCTAATGTTATGATGACAGGAAATATTAAAAATGCCGCTTATTTATTGACCAAAGGCTTGTATGAAAGGAACCAAGAAATCATCCATATTGGTCGTAATACCTTGATTGTCATTGTAGCCTTTGCCTGCGGCGTGGTTTGCTCGACCCTCTTATCCTTATCACATGGTGAATATGCTTTGTCTCCTATCTTAATTCCTTTACTCTATGTCAATTACCTGTTGGCTCAGGAATTTTATCACGTTCAAACCAAAATCAAACCGATTAAAAGAACTTGACTGACTTGTGGAGCGAAGAAGCTCATTTAGGGCAAGATTTTGATTGCTCTCCCCTGATTTACTGGTTTTGCTGCCCCTTAAAATATGGTATAATGAACCATTGATAACTGTTGTTTTCAGTTAATCTTTTCCGAATAGAAGATTGATGCAGCAGGTTTACTTAGCCTTGATTGGCTGAGCTCAGACACGAAAAAGTCAGATGTCACACTACATCTCTCAATCATACTTTCAGTGGAGTATGATTTTGAAAGGAAACAATCATGAAAAAACCATTTTACATTACTACCCCCATCTATTACCCATCTGGGAAATTACACATTGGTTCTGCCTATACCACCATTGCCTGTGATGTTTTGGCACGCTACAAGCGCCTGATGGGCCATGAGGTCTTTTACCTCACAGGACTTGATGAGCACGGACAAAAAATTCAAACCAAGGCTGAAGAAGCTGGTATCACACCTCAAACCTATGTTGATCATATGGCAAAGGATGTCAAAGCCCTTTGGCAATTACTGGATATTTCCTATGACAAATTTATCCGGACAACTGACGATTACCATGAGGAAGTTGTTGCTGCTGTTTTTGAAAAATTGCTAGCGCAAGATGACATTTACCTTGGCGAATACTCTGGCTGGTATTCTGTCTCTGATGAGGAATTTTTCACTGAAAGCCAACTAGAAGAAGTTTTTAGAGATGAAGACGGTCAGGTCATTGGTGGTATTGCCCCATCAGGTCACCAAGTGGAGTGGGTCTCTGAAGAATCTTACTTTCTACGCCTTAGCAAATACGCTGATCGTCTCGTAGCCTTCTTTAAAGAGCAACCAGACTTTATCCAACCAGACGGCCGCATGAATGAAATGTTGAAAAACTTTATTGAGCCAGGTTTAGAAGATTTAGCAGTCAGTCGTACCACCTTCACTTGGGGTGTATCTGTCCCATCAAATCCCAAACACGTGGTTTATGTCTGGATTGATGCCCTCCTAAACTACGCGACAGCCCTTGGTTATGGTCAAGCTGATCATGCCAACTTTGATAAATTCTGGAATGGCACGGTTTTCCACATGGTTGGTAAAGATATTTTACGCTTCCATAGCATCTACTGGCCAATTTTGCTCATGATGCTTGATTTGCCAATGCCAGAACGCTTAATTGCCCATGGTTGGTTTGTCATGAAAGACGGCAAAATGTCCAAATCAAAAGGCAATGTGGTCTATCCAGAAATGTTGGTCGAGCGCTTTGGACTTGATCCTCTTCGCTATTACTTGATGAGGGCCTTGTCGGTTGGTTCAGATGGTACTTTTACCCCTGAAGATTATGTGGGTCGTATCAACTATGAATTAGCCAACGATCTTGGGAATTTATTGAATCGTACCGTTGCGATGATTAACAAGTATTTTGATGGCATGGTGCCAGCTTATGTTGACAATGGAACTGCCTTTGATGCTGACTTAAGTCAACTGATTGATGCTCAGCTAGCAGATTACCATAAGCACATGGAAGCGGTGGACTATCCACGCGCCTTAGAGGCTGTTTGGACAATCATCGCTCGTACCAACAAATACATTGATGAAACAGCTCCTTGGGTTCTTGCCAAAGAAGATGGTGATAAAGCTCAACTGGCCAGTGTTATGGCGCATTTGGCAGCCAGCTTGCGCGTGGTTGCTCATTTGATTCAACCATTTATGATGGAAACATCAGCTGCCATCATGGCACAACTTGGTTTGGCACCTGTTTCTGATTTGTCAGCTCTTGCTCTAGCAGATTTTCCTGCCAATACAAAGGTTGTTGCCAAGGGGACACCGATTTTCCCACGCCTTGACATGGAAGCTGAGATTGACTACATCAAAGCACAAATGGGTGACAGCTCAGCTATTTCCCAAGAAAAAGAATGGGTACCTGAAGATGTTGAGCTCAAATCTGAAAAAGACGACATCAAATTTGAAACCTTTGACGCTGTGGAAATTCGTGTGGCAGAAGTCAAGGAAGTATCAAAAGTGGAAGGTTCTGATAAATTGCTGTGCTTTAGACTAGACGCAGGAGATGGGGAAGACCGCCAAATCTTATCAGGCATTGCTAAATTCTACCCCAACGAACAAGAATTAGTTGGTAAAAAACTACAAATTGTTGCCAATCTCAAACCTCGTAAAATGATGAAAAAATACATCAGTCAAGGCATGATTTTATCAGCAGAGCATGGGGATCGGTTAACGGTTTTAACCGTTGATTCATCTGTCCCAAATGGAAGTGTGATTGGGTGATTCTCAGACCAGCCTAGATAAAACTATTGTAGGCATTGCTAAAGATCAGACTGTGGACTTTGTCTTCAGTCTGCTTTTTTATTTTTTTTGACAAGTCTTACCACTGCAATATTATGGTATAATTGAAGGTTTTAAACTATATCTTGTAATAAAAAACATTGCAAAACACTATATCTTGTGTTATTATTGTTTTTATAAAAAGTTAAGCACGCTTAACTTTTCGAGGAGAAATGGACTATTAGATTGTTCAATAAGACAGGTGACACTTGCTACCAGTAGAAGTGTCAGGAAACTGAAAACCAGTCATATATCTAAGGTTGCTTATCGGCAAGTCTTTTTGTGTTGCCTAAAAGTTAATGCTGTCCTTACTCTTGTCTAGTGATATTTTAGGCTTAATGTCACTAGCTAATCCTATAAAAAATCAAGCCTTGAAGGAGACAAATGAATCAACATTACTACAAGCGATCACAATCGCCAATTGATTACGCCCTATCTGAAACCAAAAAACACATGCGCTCAGTCAACTGGAATTACCTCAATGATGACAAAGATTTAGAAGTTTGGAACCGTGTCACCCAAAATTTTTGGTTGCCTGAGAAAGTTCCTGTTTCCAATGACTTAAATTCTTGGAGGTCTCTAGGTGAGGACTGGCAACAACTTATTACCAGGACCTATACTGGCTTAACCCTGCTAGACACGGTACAAGCAACTGTCGGGGATGTGGCTCAAATTCAGCATTCACAAACAGACCATGAACAAGTCATTTACACGAATTTTGCCTTTATGGTGGCGATTCATGCCCGTTCCTACGGAACAATTTTTTCGACCCTGTGCAGCAGCGAGCAAATTGAAGAAGCTCATGAGTGGGTAGTTTCGACTCAAAGTTTACAGCAACGAGCGCATGTCTTGATCCCTTACTATACCGGCGATGATCCTTTGAAGTCAAAAGTAGCAGCAGCCATGATGCCAGGTTTCTTATTGTACGGCGGCTTTTACCTTCCTTTTTACCTATCGGCTCGAGGGAAAATGCCAAATACATCTGATATTATTCGCTTAATTTTACGAGATAAGGTCATTCACAATTATTACAGTGGTTACAAATACCAGCAAAAAGTAGCGCGTCTTAGTTCAGAAAAGCAGGCTGAGATGAAGACCTTTGTATTTGACTTGCTCTATGAATTAATTGATCTTGAAAAAGCTTATTTAAGAGAACTCTATGCAGGCTTCGATTTGGCAGAAGATGCCATCCGTTTTAGTCTTTATAACGCTGGAAAATTCCTTCAAAATTTAGGTTATGATTCACCTTTCACAGAAGAAGAGACACGTATTTCACCTGAAGTATTTGCTCAATTGTCAGCGCGTGCAGATGAAAACCATGACTTTTTCTCAGGGAATGGGTCGTCTTATGTTATGGGAGTAACAGAAGAAACAACAGATGACGACTGGGAGTTTTAAGGAATGGCAGAGCTGATTATTGTTTATTTTTCATCTAAGTCCAATAATACTCATCGCTTCGTTCAAAAATTAGGCTTGCCTGCTCAGCGCATTCCAGTAGATTATAGACCATTTGAAATTGCAACCAATTATCTTTTGATTGTACCTACCTATGCTGCGGGTGGCTCAGACACTAAGGGGGCAGTTCCTAAGCAGGTGATTCATTTTCTCAATAATCTCACTAATCGTAACCATTGTAAAGGGGTTATTTCTTCAGGGAATACTAATTTTGGAGATACCTTTGCCATTGCAGGTCCGATTATTTCTCAGAAATTGCAGGTCCCTCTTTTGCATCAATTTGAACTATTAGGCACCCCAAAAGATGTTGCGAGGGTACGGGATATCTTTGTTCACTTTTGCCGCCAAGCCCACACCAAGACCAAATCAAACCGACAAAAAGATTAAGGAAAGGACACGTCCATGTCACAAACCAAAGAGTCATACCTCTCATACAATGCATTAACTCGCTTTAAAAAAGCAGACGGTAGTTATCATTTTGATAGTGATAAAATTGCTGTTCAACGCTACCTAGAAGAACACATCTCTCCCAACCGAATGGTATTTCCATCTTTAGAAGAGAAGTTAGCCTATCTCATTAAGGAAGGTTATTATGAGCAGGCCATTTTTGATGCCTATCCTGACGACGTTATCAAGGAAGCTTTTCAATACGCCTATCAGCAAGACTATCGCTTTTTAAATTTGATGGGAGCAATGAAATTCTACCAATCCTATGCCTTGAAAACCTTGGATGGGAAGCATTATCTAGAAGAATTTGAAGATCGTGTCGTTATGAACGCTCTCTTTTTAGCAAATGGAGACCAGGCCTTGCTATTTCGTTTGATCGAAGATATGCTACAGAGACGTTTTCAACCAGCAACACCAACCTTTTTAAATGCTGGCAAGAAACGTCGTGGAGAATATATTTCTTGCTATCTTCTCCGTGTTGAGGACAATATGGAATCTATTTCTCGTGCGATTGGAACCAGCCTTCAACTGTCTAAGAGGGGTGGTGGTGTAGCTTTGTGCTTGACCAACCTTAGAGAAATTGGGGCACCGATCAAAGGGATTGAAAATCAGGCAACGGGCATTGTACCTGTCATGAAATTATTAGAAGATTCCTTTTCCTATGCCAATCAATTAGGGCAGCGTCAAGGTGCAGGTGCCGTTTACTTGCATGCTCATCACCCAGAAGTTCTTACCTTTTTGGACACCAAAAGAGAAAATGCTGACGAAAAAATTCGGATTAAGTCACTAGCCTTAGGACTTGTTATTCCAGATATTACCTTCCAATTGGCAAAGGAAAACAAGGAAATGGCTCTCTTTTCGCCATACGATATTAAACGCGTTTATGGTAAGGACATGTCTGATATTTCAATCACAGAGGAGTACGATAAGTTACTAGCCAATCCTGCTATTAAAAAGACTTATATCAGTGCTAGAAAACTGTTCCAGTTGATCGCTGAACTACATTTTGAATCTGGTTACCCCTATCTTTTGTTTGATGATACGGTTAATCAGCGTAATCCTCATGCGCAAAAAGGACGCATTGTCATGTCAAACTTGTGTTCTGAAATTGCTCAGGTGAGTACAGCTAGTACCTTAGATGAGGATTTGAGCTTCAAAGAAGTTGGTGAAGACATTTGCTGTAATTTGGGATCGATTAATATCGCTGAAGCTATGGCAGATGCCAAGCATTTTGAACAGTTAATCGCAACCAGCATCAGAGCTCTTGATCAGGTGTCAAGAACTTCTGATTTGTCTTGTGCCCCCTCTATTGAAAAAGGCAATGCAGCTAATCACGCTGTTGGTTTAGGAGCGATGAATTTACATGGCTTTTTGGCAACCAATCATATTTACTATGATTCAGAAGAAGCCGTTGACTTTACGGATTTGTTTTTCCATGCTATGGCCTATCATGCTTTTAAAGCCTCTTGTCAATTGGCTAAAGAAAAGGGGACTTTTGCAGATTTTGAACGATCGACCTATGCGGACGGTTCTTATTTTAGTAACTATTTGACAGAAGATGCCAAGCCAAAAACAAAACGGGTCGCTGCCTTGTTGAAAACTTATGGCTTTCAATTACCAAGCGTAGCTGATTGGAAGGCATTGGTAACAGATATTCAAACCTTTGGTTTAGCTAATGCCCATCTAATGGCTGTCGCCCCAACAGGGTCTATTAGTTACTTATCTTCTTGCACCCCAAGTTTGCAGCCGGTTGTTGCTCCTGTCGAGGTTCGTAAAGAAGGTAGCTTGGGCAGGGTCTATGTTCCCGCGTATCATATTGATCAGGACAATTATTGTTACTATGAACGTGGAGCTTATGAAATGGGGCCAGAGCCCATCATTAATATTGTTGCTGCCGCTCAAAAACATGTGGATCAGGCTATTTCATTGACTTTATTTATGACTGATCAGGCTACTACACGTGACCTCAACCGTTCTTATATTCAGGCCTTCAAGCTGAAATGCGCTTCTATCTACTATGTTAGAGTTAGACAAGATGTCTTGGCAGGTAGTGAACAGTACGACGACGATAGTTTGGTAACCTTCACGGACGACCAGGCAATGACTGACGGTACCGAAGAGTGTCAAAGCTGTATGATTTAAAGTCACAAAAAGAGTAATGTTTGAGGTGTGACGGATAGTTCGATTCACAGAAAAAGTCAAAGGAACTGGCTAACATTGAACTGCCCCCAAAAAGTTAGTTTTTTGTCTAACTGGGGTAGTTTACATCTACAGATCCTTTGACTTTTTTTGTAGATAGCCATAATAAGGGAAGGCTACAGTATTGGTTGGAAAAACAACTGTCGAAATAGTTAGAAAATTTTGAAAAAACTATGGTAATTCTTCTAGATTTTGTTATAATAAAAACCAACGATTCAAATGAAAGCAGTGATGCCTAAAAGGCTTCACTGTTGACGTCGTTTGAAAAGACAATGATTGAAGGAAAGGTTGCTAGTCATCTGATTAGCATAAGGGATTGCCGATGGTAAAAAAAGGCTTTTTAACAGGATTACTCTTATTTGGTATTTTTTTTGGAGCAGGGAATCTTATTTTTCCACCTGCTTTGGGAGTGGCTTCAGGTCAAGAGTTTTGGTCAGCTATTTTAGGATTTTGTTTGTCAGGTGTTGGCTTGGCGATTGTGACCTTGCTTCTGGGTACGGTGACTAATGGTGGCTATAAAACAGAGCTGTCCCAAAAATTTAGCCCTTGGTTTTCACTCACTTTTCTTGTCCTCCTTTATTTAACCATTGGCCCCTTATTTGCCATTCCTAGAACAGCAACAGTTTCTTTTGAAGTCGGTTTAAGTCCAATTGTGGGTTATAATCCAATAGCCTTACTCATTTTTTCTGCCTGTTTCTTTGCTGCCGCCTATCTACTAGCTATTAGACCAAATGGTATCTTGGACAGTGTTGGTAAAATTTTGACTCCAGCATTTGCTCTGCTCATTTTACTGCTAGTTGTGGTGGGAGCTTTCGTTTACGGTCAACACGAGAGTGCGAAGACAAGTGCCGAATATGCTGGAAAAGCCTTCGGGACAGGTGTTCTTGCAGGTTATAATACTTTAGACGCTCTTGCTTCTGTGGCCTTTTGTTTGGTTGCAACGGATACCCTCAAGAAATTTGGTTTTCAAAGTAAAAAAGAATACCTCTCAACTATTTGGGTAGTAGGAATTGTTACCAGCCTTGCTTTTAGTATTTTATATATTGGGCTTGGCTTTTTAGGAAATAAATTTCCAGTTCCAGCAGAGGTTCTAACCGATCCTAATATTAATAAGGGAGCCTATGTGCTGTCACAAGCATCTTATCAATTGTTTGGTTCCTTTGGTCGCTTTTTCTTGAGTGTCATGGTTACCTTGACCTGCTTTACCACTACAGTTGGACTAATTGTATCTGTTTCCGAATTTTTTGATCAAAATTTTCGTTTTGGTAGCTACAAGTTTTTCGCTAGTCTCTTTACCTTGGTTGGTTTTTTGATTGCGAATTTAGGTCTGAATGCCGTGATTACTTTTTCTATTCCAGTATTGACCCTCCTTTACCCAATTGTTATTGTTATAGTGTTGATTATTTTGTTGAATAAATGGGTTCCTCTATCCAAAAAGGGAATGTCTTTGACCATTGGTTTGGTGACTTTAGTATCCTTTATTGAGGTCTTGGCTAGCCAATTACAGCAAGAATTTTTAACGCAACTTGTTGAATGTTTGCCCTTACATGCTGTTTCGATGGGATGGCTGTTGCCAACACTACTTGGCTTAGTAGTAGCCTTGTTATTGCCAGATAAACAAAAAGGACAGTCATTTGACTTAAGACAATTTGAATTAGAAGAGTAATGACAACAAATACCCAAGGAGACTCTCCCTTGGGTATTTTTATAGTGCCCGCTAGGAAGGAAGTGCTTATCGAAGCAGTAAATTTTTAAAAGTATTGTATTAGAAAAAAATGAGATAGCAGAGACAAGGAGTTAGTTGCTTTTTAGTGTGTTATAAATAAGGTACGAATCAGTAGGAAAAAATGTTTATAAAGAAGGGTATAATGATGCCAAAATATAAAATGGCAGATCTAGCAGCGATTGCTGCAATGACTTTACTAACAAGCAGTCAAGTAAGCGCTAATGAGCCTATTGGTACTTATGAAGGGTCATCAATTCCTAGAGTTTCAGCCCCATGTGTAGCTGAATCAGCAATTATTAGTGCTAAGTTTGAAGAGACAACTTCTTCATGTACCTCAAATCCATGCACCATTGAGTCAGTAGGAGTAACTCAAAAAAACCTTATTAACGACGCACCTTCAGCTGATAGAGGAACAAAAAGGTATCTTGCCCCAAAAGATAAGTGAACTACTAGAATGTTTAGAGCTTAGCACTTATTAATCTCCATATAGTTAAAAATACGGATAGATAAGACTAAGAAAGACCGAGCTACTGGCTTGGTCTTTTTATCGTTTGAGAAGGATCAGTGGATTATTTCTAAACAACCTGTCATTCTAGTTTACTGGGATTTTCTTAATCTGCTTGTTAAGACACCAAGCCTAAATGGACAGTCCCTTATTCTAATTTTCTCTTCGATAGCATAAATCAGTTGATTATGCTATAATTATCAGCAAACATTCCCCTCTATAGTCTCTATCAAAGGATAAGACATCGTACAAGCTAGGAGCTGCTACTAAACCAAACCAGCTCCTCTTGTATAGTAAACGGCATAAAGAAAATACTTGAACAATTTGAGAAAGAAGATGGTGCCTTACTTAGGATTATCTCCTTTTTGATAATCAAACTCAAAATAGATTAGACCTTATTTATTCTTTTTCTGCTTTAAACAGTACTGACATATGGTCACTGATAGAACACAGCAATAGGTGTATCGTAAATGTGTTAGAAAATAATTTTTCTAATTTTATAGAAGCTCATTCTAATGGTTTAGAAGATAAAAAAATAATGTCGAAAGTTTCAAAAAGTTAGCATTAATCCAGCCAGACAAGGTCAATTTAGAGAGCGTCTCGTACTTATAGAAGGGGATAAAAGAAAACACTGACCCACGCGCAACACTGTTGTAGTATTGAGAGTTATTCAGCAAAGAAACTGAAACGGTTGATATAATCATGCTAGCTATTGTATCCTTCACCGTTGTGCTTATTTTGGCTTGCTACTTAATCGTAAGTGACATATACGAGAATGTAGGGCAGTTCAGCTAACCAAGATTTCTCACCATTTTATCTTTTATGAAGCCTAAATATTTGTCACAAAAAACTGATAGGAGGAAACTAACCAATGAGATTATGGCATGAAGAAATTATCAGTCAATTACCACGTCAGCAATTATTAGGTCAACATAGAGAATGCGCGGCGCTGAGAGGTAGGGTGGTGGTGCCCTCACGCAACCGTTAATTATGTGTTTAACTATTTACCATATAAGCTTTACCAATACCACTGCTTAATCATGGATGAAATGGAAAAAGAGGATATAAGCCTGATAATAAATGGAAAGCCCCTCTTTATCGCGGTTTGACTGATTCAGCGTGTTTTGTATTGCAAGATGACATCATCATGGTACCAATTTACCCAGAACACGATCAAAAATATTTAGAAGAGTGTTTAGAAAATCTCAGAGTAAAGGGGTTTAATATTTAGACAATGCTATGAATCCTTGTGAGTCCACAAAAAGGCTACAAATTTATTTTTAGGAGTTTATAGACTGCCTAAAAAGATTATTATATCAACGATTACAGACATTAAAGGAGACAAATATGACATTTGAAGAGATTTTACCAGGCCTTAAAGCAAAGAGAAAATACGTTCGGACAGGTTGGGGAGGAGCTGAAAACTATGTGCAACTCTTTGACAGTCTCGAACAAAATGGGCAGGCTCTTGAGGTGACCCCTTATTTCTTGATTAACGTGTCTGGTGAAGGGGAGGGCTTCTCCATGTGGGCTCCGACCCCATGTGATGTGCTAGCCACCGATTGGGTAGAAGTCCATGACTAAACGCGTCCTCATCACAGGAGTATCATCAGGCATCGGATTGGCACAGGCTCGTTTATTTTTGGAGAATGGCTACGCTGTCTATGGCGTTGACAAGTCAGGCCGCCCCGACTTGTCCGGTGACTTTCAGTTTTTGCAACTGGATATTAGCGGGGATTTAGCTGCGCTTCACGACTTTGCACCAAGTGTGGATATCTTATGTCACACCGCTGGAATCCTCGACGGCTATAAGCCACTGCTCGAGATTGATGATGCCGACATTGACAAGGTTTTTCAGGTCAATCTGTTTGCTACGATGCGTATCACTCGCCATTACTTATCCCAAATGGTCGCTAAGGGTTCTGGCATTATCATTAGCATGTGTTCTATCGCTAGTTTCCTAGCAGGTGGCGGTGGGATAGCTTATACAGCCAGCAAGCACGCCTTGGCAGGTTTTACCCGTCAGTTAGCTCTTGACTATGCCAAGTTTGGTATTCAAGTTTTTGGCATTGCACCTGGTGCCGTTAGAACCGCCATGACACAAGCTGATTTTGAACCTGGAGGTCTGGCACAATGGGTGGCTGATGAAACTCCCATCGGGCGTTGGTTAGACCCAGCAGAAATTGCTGAGCTTACCCTTTATTTGGCTTCTGGGAAAGCAGGAGCGATGCAAGGGGAAATTATTAAAATTGATGGTGGTTGGAGTTTAAAATGACCAAATAGATTGAGATTGGCTTAGGCAATTTCTGGCTGGTTCGCACAGAATACGAAAAAGATGATGGAACAGAAACTGAAGTTAGAGGCATTTCAGGTGCCATTCGGCCGAGATCGATTTACCTTAGAATTTGGCTGGGCTATACTGTTTGGATTGTGGATGTCAAAGAAGGTATCAAACAGCAGACCAAGTCTCGTAAAGCTTTCAAATGTGTTGTTGGCATCGTATCAGCTGTTTAAATGAAGGTGTTTGAGGGAGAAAAAATGACAGCAGAAGAATTATGGCAAGCTTATAAAGAGATTAATCCCAATATTGGTGATGAGATTGATGCTTGGGCCTTTGGCGTCCAACCGGATTTATTAGCTCAGCTAGTCTTAGAAGGAACTAAAACAGCAACGGCTTCTGCCTATGACCTCTATGCTTTGGATCAGGAACCCCTTCCTCAAGAAGGCACTTATGATGTGGTGCTAGATGGTCAAGGGGAAGCTGTTTGCATCATTTATATTACCAAAGTGTCGATCCTTCCTTTCCAAGATGTATCAGTAGAACATGCTTACAAAGAGGGAGAAGGGGATAGAAGTTTAGCTTGGTGGCGACAGGCTCATCAGGACTTTTTTCAACCTTATTTTGAAGAAGTAGGGCTTGTTTTTTCTGAACAAAGTCCTATTGTTTTAGAAGAATTTCAAGTGGTTTACCCACAGTTAGGAGATTAAGATGAAATTAGCCATTTTAGGGACCGGTATGATTGTCAAAGACCTTTTACCTGTCTTACAGGAAATTAAGGGTATTGACCTTAACGCTATTGTTTCCACGCCTCGTAGTGTAGATGTGGCTAGAAAATTAGCAAAAAGCTTTGCTATTCCAACAGCGACAAGTGATTTTGAGACTGTTCTTGAATTAGAAGATATTGACACGGTCTATATCGCCACTCCAAACCATTTGCATTATGAGGGGGCAAAAAAGGCTCTTCTAGCCGACAAACACGTGATCTGTGAAAAGCCTTTTACCATGACAGCAGGGGAATTAGATGAACTAGTGGTTCTAGCCAAAGAACGAAAGCTCATTTTGTTAGAAGCAATTACTAATCAATATTTGAGCAATATGACCTTTATTAAGGAGCATATTGACCAACTTGGAGATATTAAAATTGTGGAGTGCAATTATTCACAATATTCTTCACGCTACGATGCCTTCAAACGAGGTGACATCGCGCCAGCCTTTGACCCTCAAAAAGGTGGTGGGGCTCTACGTGATTTGAATATTTACAATATTCATTTTGTGGTAGGCTTATTTGGTAGGCCTAAAACGGTTCAATATTTAGCTAATATGGAAAAGGGCGTCGATACCTCGGGCATGCTTGTCATGGACTATGGGCAGTTTAAAGTGGTATGTATTGGAGCCAAGGATTGCACAGCAGAAATCAAATCAACTATCCAAGGTAACAAAGGCTCACTGGCAGTTCTCGGAGCAACGAATACCCTTCCTCAGGTTCAGTTAAGTCTGCACGGTCACGAAGCAAAGGTGGTTAATCTTAATAAACATGACCACCGCATGTATGAGGAGTTTGTCGCGTTCACCCAAATGATTGACGAAAAAGACTTTAAAAAAGTGGATCAGGCTTTGGAACATAGCCGAGCTGTCATGGCTGTGTTGGAGCGAGCTGCTCATTCTTAATAGACACTAAAAAGCGGTTGTTCTGAGGAGCAATGGCTTTTTTTCGAGGGAGGTCAGTGTTTGTAAAACTGTTACTTATCTCCAATCACAGCATTTAGATGCTAATGTGGTTATTTCAGATCAAGCATCCTTTATTAATTCTTGGGGAGTTATTAATTTTTTAGGAAAGAAGCTTGTTCAGGAATTGGGAGGACTTGTCAAGCAGAAAGATACTTAAGCAGTTTGTTCTCTTTTGGGAAATAATAATTTCAAACCAGTTAACCCAAAACCGTTCAGAAATCCTGTTACTAGAGAGAGGAAAACGAGATAGAAAAATCTTGAAAGCGTTGATACCGAAAAACAACTCTGCTACACTATAACAATTAAATGTTGCGGGGCCTGCCATTAGTTTTGTCGGGGTACCAGCCTGCTTTGTTGGCAATATGGGAGCAGATTGGTGAATGCCAATCTTTGCAGATAGCTTCGGTTGGTTTTGGGTTTACATTGTTGTTGCAGCCTTATCTGTTTTCTCAGCTATTGACTATTTGATTTTGGTCAAATGCAAAGAAGAAATCATCAACAATTAAGCATTTTGAACAGTATAACAAACAGACAATAGCCATTTATCTGTTTGTTTAAGGCTCAATTCTTCAAAAAAGGCTCCTAAACTCGGCGTAAAAGCTAGGAAGTTTCAGGAAAAAAGTGGAAAATATGCTATAATGAGATGGTATTGATATCATTATTAAGGAAAAACTTATGACAAACTATGCAATTATTTTAGCAGCGGGTAAAGGTACCCGTATGAAATCTGACCTTCCCAAGGTTCTTCATCGAGTGTCTGGCTTGACCATGTTGGAACATGTTTTTAGAAGCGTAGCAGCAATTCAACCTGAAAAAAATGTGACAATTATCGGGCATAAATCAGAGATGGTACGTGCAGTTTTAGCAGATCAATCAGAATTTGTGCTTCAAACAGAGCAATTAGGGACTGGGCATGCTGTCATGATGGCAGAAGAGAAGTTAGTAGGACTAGAAGGGCATACGCTAGTTATTGCAGGGGACACTCCCTTAATCACTGGAAAAAGCCTGAAGAGCTTGATTGACTTTCATGTTAACCATAAAAATGTTGCGACCATTTTAACGGCGACAGCTCAAGATCCATTTGGCTATGGTCGTATTATTCGTAACAACGATGGCGAAGTAATCAAGATTGTTGAGCAAAAAGATGCTAGCGATTTTGAACAACAAATTAAAGAGATTAATACAGGAACCTATGTCTTTGATAACAAGCGTTTGTTTGAGGCCCTCAAAAACATTAATACTAATAATGCGCAGGGAGAATATTATTTAACCGATGTTATCTCTATTTTTAGAGAAAATAAAGAAAAGGTTGGAGCCTATACCCTAAGAGATTTTAATGAAAGCCTTGGTGTCAATGACCGCGTTGCCCTAGCAACCGCTGAAGCAGTGATGCGCCAACGCATTACTCAAAAGCACATGGTTAATGGAGTGACTTTCCAAAATCCAGAAACGGTTTATATCGAAAGTGATGTTGACATTGCGCCAGATGTTTTGATTGAAGGAAATGTTACCTTGAAAGGTCGCACACATATCGCAGCTGAATGTGTGTTGACCAATGGGACTTATATCGTCGATTCTGAGATCGGTGAAGGCAGCGTCATTACCAACTCAATGATTGAGTCAGCTGTTTTAGCAGCAGGAGTAACGGTTGGTCCTTATGCCCATCTTCGTCCAGGGACTACTCTCGCTAAAGAAGTCCATATTGGAAATTTTGTTGAAGTGAAAGGTTCTCATATTGGAGAAAAAACCAAAGCAGGTCATCTGACTTATATCGGAAATGCGCAAGTGGGTTCCGAAGTTAATATTGGCGCTGGAACTGTCACAGTAAATTATGACGGTCAAAACAAACACCAAACTGTTATTGGGGACCATGCCTTTATTGGTAGCAATTCAACCATTATCGCTCCTTTAGAAATTGGAGACAATGCTCTGACAGCAGCAGGATCAACCATTTCTAAGACAGTACCTGCCGACAGCATTGCTATTGGGCGTAGCCGCCAAGTCATTAAGGAAGATTATGCTAAACGTCTTCCGCACCACCCAAGCAAAACAAGGTCATAAGATAAGATTCATTAAGGAGGACAATCATGGCATTTGAAGAAAAAACACTGAGAAGACAAGACATTTTTGATGGACAGATTTTTAAAGTTGTTGTTGACGATGTCGAACTTCCCAACAATCTGGGACAAGCCAAGCGAGAATTGATTTTCCACCGTGGAGCGGTAGCTGTGCTAGCCGTCACTCCTGATCGTAAGATTGTGATTGTCAAACAGTACCGTAAAGCTATCGAAGCGATTTCTTATGAAATTCCAGCAGGAAAATTAGAAATTGGTGAAGATGGCTTAGAGTTAGAAGCTGCTGCGCGTGAATTAGAAGAAGAGACAGCCTATACTGGCAATCTGTCCTTTCTACATGAATTTTACACAGCCATTGGTTTTTGCAATGAAAAAATCAAGCTCTATCTGGCAACAGATTTGGAAAAAATAGCTAATCCAAAACCTCAAGATGTCGATGAAGTGATTGACGTTTTAGAGTTGTCTTACAAGGAGTGTATGGACTTGGTTGCCCAAGGTAAACTTGTGGATGCTAAAACCTTGATTGCCTTGCAATACTATGCCTTGCATTTAGGAGGTGACCAGTAATGGGAAAACCCTTATTAACAGATGAGGTGATTGAAAAGGCCAAACATGGAGAAACGTTTGAAGCGGATGACTACGCTGATTTTGACACTAAAATCATGACCCTTCCTAATCATGATGAGGAAGAACGCATCTATAAGAGTCGTCGGATCGAAAATGCCAAACGTAGTCAGTTTCAATCCAAATTAAACGTGCTTCTCCTTGCTGTGCTTATCTTAATTGCTCTTCTAGTTTATGCCGCTTTTTATCTTTAAAATATAAGGAAATCGTATGAAAATTGGAATTATTGCTGCAATGGAGGAGGAACTACGCCTACTCTTAGAAAATCTCTTAGATTGTCAAGAACACCAGGTGCTTTCAAATACCTACTACACTGGTCACTATGGGCAACATGATCTTATTTTAGTACAATCAGGTATTGGTAAGGTCATGTCTGCTATGACAGTTGCTATCTTGGTTGACCATTTTCAGGCAGAAGCGATTATCAATACAGGTTCAGCAGGAGCTGTTTCCCCTGAACTAGCCATTGGTGATGTTGTGGTGGCAGAACAATTGGTCTATCATGATGTGGATGTGACTGCCTTTGGTTATGCCTATGGGCAAATGGCGGCGCAGCCATTGTATTTCGATTGTGACCTACACTTTGTAGCTACCTTTAAAAAGGTTCTAGAACAGGAAAAAGCAGGCAGTCAGGTCGGCCTTATTGCAACAGGAGATAGCTTTATTGCTGGTCAAGAAAAAATTGAGGCTATCAAGGCAGCCTTTCCAACTGTTTTGGCAGTCGAAATGGAAGGAGCGGCCATTGCACAAGCTGCTCATGCCACAGGAAAACCTTTTATTGTGGTTAGAGCCATGAGTGATACAGCGGCCCATGATGCCAATATTACCTTTGATCAATTCATTATTGAGGCTGGTAAAAAGTCTGCTCAAACCTTGATGACATTTTTAAATAGTCTATCCGTCTAACATTTGCTATAAAAGCACAAAAACCTCTAGATTCTGACTGTTAGTGTCAGGAACTAGGGGTTTTTGGTTTTTGCGCCACGTTTTAAAGGGCAGTCACATACAATTGCTTGGCAATATTTTCAGGAATAATCAATTCCTTATCCAAATATTGAATAGTGTAGGTTTTTGCAAAGGTATCAATTTGAGTTAAGCCTAACTCAGTATTGATTTTAAGGTCATGCGCTTCCAAATATTGGATTAGATCAAATTGGTCATGAACCCTACTCAGACGGAAATTACCCAACTCAGTAATTGTGTTAAGGGTTGTGTTATTCATTTCCATGAGTGCTTGTCCCTGACGTGGAATTGTCCCTCCATGAGGACAAAAAGTTGGAAAACCAAGGGTTTCATCCAAGCGGTCAATAAAGGTATCTGAAACCGTATGTTCCAAAACCTCAGCTTCTTGGTGAACTTCCTGAGCGTTGTAGCCTAATTGGTGAATCAGAAAAACTTCAATCAAACGATGCTTGCGATAAAGATTAGCAACGAGGACATGGCCTTTATCTGTCAACAAATAGCCCTTTGTCTTATTCTTAACAATCCATCCTTGTGAAATCATTTTTTTAATCATTTCCGAAACGGCAGGTGCAGAGACTTGCATCTTCTCAGCCACCATTTTGTTTGAGATCTTAGATTCTTGTTCCCCAATTTCATAAATACATTTCAAATAGTCTTCTTTATTAGGCGTCATATCATTATGCCTTTCTCTTATTTATAATCATTATTATATCAGATTTTTATGAAAAAATCTTGACAAAAAACCAAAAAGAGGATATCCTAATACCATAATTAACTACACCTAATTAATTAAATAATACATCCTAAGGAGAAATGTGATGAGAAAGAAAATTAGCCTCATTTTGGGTGCCTTTTTATCTGTCTTCCTTTTAGTTGCTTGTTCTTCAACTGGTACAAAGACTGCTAAAGGCGACAAATTGAAAGTAGTGGTAACCAATTCTATTATTGCAGATATGACAAAGAATATTGCAGGAGATAACATTGATCTGCACAGCATTGTGCCAATTGGTCAGGACCCTCATGAATACGAACCATTACCAGAAGATGTAGAGAAAACCAGCAATGCTGATGTGATTTTCTACAACGGTATTAACCTAGAAGATGGTGGCCAGGCTTGGTTTACAAAGCTTGTTAAGAATGCTGAAAAGAAAAAGAACAAAGACTACTTTGCTGTTTCTGACGGCGTTGATGTGATTTACTTGGAAGGTGAAAACGAAAAAGGAAAAGAAGATCCACATGCTTGGTTAAACCTAGAAAATGGGATTATTTATTCTAAGAACATCGCTAAACAATTGATGGCCAAGGATCCTAAGAACAAAGAAATCTATCAAAAAAATCTCAAAGCTTATGTCGCTAAGTTGGAAAAACTTGATAAAGAAGCTAAGTCAAAATTTGACGCCATTGCACAAAATAAAAAATTAATTGTCACTAGCGAAGGCTGCTTCAAGTACTTTTCAAAAGCTTACGGTGTGCCATCAGCTTACATTTGGGAAATTAACACCGAAGAAGAAGGAACTCCAGATCAAATTTCATCACTGATTGAAAAATTAAAAGTTGTTAAACCATCAGCTCTTTTTGTGGAATCAAGTGTTGACAGACGTCCGATGGAAACTGTTGCTAAAGATAGCGGTATTCCAATTTATGCTGAAATCTTTACAGATTCAGTTGCTAAAAAAGGTAAGGATGGCGATAGCTACTATGCTATGATGAAATGGAATCTTGATAAAATTTCTGAAGGTCTAGCCAAATAAGATAAACATAAAGCACAGCGATTTTAGTGTTGTGCTTTGTTTTATTTGTGTAAAGGAGACAAAAATGATTACAACTAACAATCTTTCTGTTACTTATGATGGTGACAGTAGAGCCTTAGATGCCGTCAGTTTAACCATCGAAGGACCTGCTATCGTCGGCATCATTGGTCCAAATGGAGCAGGAAAATCAACCTTTATGAAGTCCATTTTAAATCTGATTGATTATAGTGGCCAAGTAACTGTTGATGATAAGGATGGTCGTAAGCTTGGGCATACAGTGGCCTATGTTGAACAACGTAGCATGATTGACTATAATTTTCCAATAACTGTTAAAGAATGTATTGCATTAGGGACTTACAGCAAGTTAGGTCTTTTTCGTCGTGTTGGTAAAAGAGAATTTGATCGTGTGGAAAGTTTATTAGAGCAAGTTGGTTTAGCAGGTTTTGGGAATCGTCCAATAAAATCCCTCTCTGGGGGACAATTTCAACGCATGTTAGTGGCTCGTTGCCTAATTCAAGAATCTGACTATATTTTCTTAGATGAACCGTTTGTCGGCATTGACTCGGTCAGTGAAAAAATCATTGTGGATCTCCTGAAAGAACTTAAAGCAGCTGGAAAAACCATTTTGATTGTGCACCATGATTTAAGCAAGGTTGAACATTACTTTGACAAACTCTTGATTTTAAACAAAAACTTGGTGGCTTATGGTAATGTTGACGATGTTTTTACAGTTGATATCTTGTCAAAGGCCTATGGCAATCATTTGATTTTAGGAAAGGAGATGATGTAAATGTCTATGAAATTTTTTGAGGGCTTAATGTCCTATCATTTTTTACAAAATGCCCTAATAACAGCCATTGTCATTGGTATTGTATCTGGTGCTGTCGGCTGTTTCATCATTCTCAGATCCATGTCTCTCATGGGTGATGCTATTTCCCATGCTGTTTTACCAGGAGTTGCCTTGTCCTTTATTTTAGGTATTAATTTCTTTATTGGTGCTATTGTCTTTGGTTTATTGGCTTCGGTTATTATCACCTATATCAAAGAAAATTCTGTCATTAAGGGAGATACTGCTATTGGAATAACCTTTAGCTCATTCCTAGCTTTGGGAGTTATTTTGATAGGTGTTGCCAATAGTTCAACTGACCTTTTTCACATTCTATTTGGTAATATTTTAGCTGTGCAAGATAGTGATAAATGGATTACGATTGGAGTATCTGTTTTAGTATTAGGAGTTATTATCCTCTTTTTTAAAGAGTTATTGATCACTTCATTTGACCCTATCTTAGCAAAATCAATGGGGATGAATGTGAATGCCTATCATTATCTCCTCATGATTTTGTTAACTCTAGTGGCAGTAACTGCCATGCAAAGTGTTGGTACAATCTTGATTGTGGCTTTATTAATTACACCAGCGGCCACAGCCTATCTTTATGCTAATAGCTTGAAGGTCATGCTTGTAATTTCCTCTTCGCTAGGAGCCTTGACCTCTATTTTAGGACTTTATCTAGGCTATACCTTTAATGTCGCTGCAGGGTCAAGTATTGTTTTGACATCAGCAGTCATCTTCTTGATTAGTTTTTTTATTTCACCTAAGCAGGGGTATCTTAAGAAGCTGATGATGAAAAAGGAAAAAGTTTCCTAATAATGAGTTATCCCAAACACCTTACGGAGTTACTGTTATCGGTTAATTCTACCGGAGAGGTGTTTTTTTGATGAGAAAAAACCATCGATCAATTCGATGGTTGATTTTTTAAAGAATACCTGTTAGTTACTTTTTAAAACGATAATCTTTGACGATGTCAATTGAGGTAATGGTAATATCTTGTTCTGGTTTGTCGTTTTGGCCAACTGGGCTAGCGGCAATCTTGTCAACCACATCCATGCCATCGATGACTTGACCAAAAACCGTATAGCCACCATCTAAACTTGGATTTCCCCCTTGTTCATAGGCAGAAATAATTGGTTTTGGATAGTTTGCGCTTGACAGTGCCTTGCTCTGATTTTTTTTGCTTTGGTTGATATAAAATTGACTACCGTTTGTATCAGCGCCAGCATTTGCCATAGCAAGAGCACCACGAATATTATATAAGAATGGAGAAATTTCATTAGCAAAGCCATTACCAGAATCCTTCTTACTGTTTTTTCCTCTCCAGATAGATTCCCCTCCAGTGCCATCCCCATTAGGGTCACCTGATTGAATCATAAAGTCATTGATGACACGGTGGAAAGTAAGGTTATCGTAGTAGCCTTTTTTAGCATGAGTAAGGAAATTCTCAACAGCTAGTGGGGCGTATTTAGGAAATAGTTTAAGGGTAATGTCACCTTGGCTTGTTTTCAATATTACCTTAGCTTCTTCTTTCCCAACGTCTTTCGTTAATTGTGGGAATTGACTTGCATCAGCTTTAAGAGCTTTTTGAATGTTTTCTTCGTAGGCTTTGGAAGCTGCTTCGCTTTCTTCTTTAGCCATTTTTTCGTTAACGTATTTATCACCTTTGATGGCACGATCAACGGATTCGCAAGCGCTCAAACTAAGTAAACTAACAGCTAATAGGCTTAGGGATAATAATTTTTTCATGGTTACTCCTAGGAATATTTTTCTTTATTTTATCATAACTAAAGGAGAAAAAAGTAGTTAAAGGATTAAAACTAAACTTTTCTTGCCCTAGGATATGATAATCCCTAAAAAGGATCTTACGCATGCTATTATAGCACAAGATGAGGAGGATAAACTTAAAAATCTCAAGCTTTTTTAGCATCTATTTCCTAATGTTAAAAAAATGGTATAATAATATCATGGCTAAAAGAACTCAAAGGAAAAAAAGCGCGCCTAAGAAGCGCTTAACAAAAGCAGAAATCGAAAAACAACGTGCGATTAAGAGAATGATTTCTTCTATACTATTAGCGTTATTACTTGTTTTTGCCATGATTCGTCTTGGTGTTTTTGGTATTACTGCTTATAATGTCATTCGTTTTTTAGTGGGGAGTTTAGCATATCCTTTTATGCTGGCCCTTTTGATTTACCTCTTTTTCTTTAAGTGGTTACGGCAAAAAGATGGCTTGATAGCTGGCTTTATCATTGCTTTTTTGGGATTTCTAATTGAATGGCATGCTTATTTATTCACCAGGCCCAAGATGTTTCATCAAGATGTGTTTAGAGGAACAGCTAGTTTGATTACCAAGGACTTGCTGGCTTTTCGTGTGGACGAATTTGTAGGGGGAGGAATGATTGGCGCTCTCCTTTACAAGCCTGTCGCTTTTTTATTTTCTAATATCGGTTCTTACTTCATTGGTCTTCTTTTTATACTGCTTGGTTTCTTTTTAATGACCCCTTGGGATATTGAAGATGTCAGCCACTTTGTCAAAGACTGTTTTGCTAAAATGGTCGCTTCTTACCAAGCTAACAAAGAAAAACGATTTATCGAACGTGAAGAACGTAAACTACTTGCTGAACAGGAAGAATCAGAAAGACAAGCTCAGGAAGAAGAAAGACGCCTAGCCGAAATGAGAGTTGACCCTGAAACTGGTGAAATTATTGAAGAAGTTCAAGGTTCAGCCTTTTCAGACGATTTATTGGCAGAACCAGAAATTTTTGCTTACGATTCTCATCGGTCTCTGGAAGAAAATGACCATCGTTTATTTGATCAAGAAGACTTAGCTGAGGCTTGTCAAGAGAACATGCTAGCTGCTACCATGTCGGATCCCTTACAGGAAGCCATGGACGCTGAGGACAATGATGAACTTGTTGAGGTTGATTTCACTCCGAAGTCCAATCTTCTTTACAAACTTCCTACCATTGATTTATTTGCAGCGGATAAGCCCAAAAACCAATCCAAAGAGAAAAATTTGGTTCGTAAAAACATTAAAGTGCTCGAAGACACCTTCCAAAGTTTTGGGATTGATGTCAAGGTAGAACGGGCAGAAATCGGTCCTTCCGTAACCAAATATGAAATCAAGCCAGCTGTTGGGGTACGGGTTAATCGCATTTCAAATCTCGCAGATGATTTGGCGCTTGCTCTGGCTGCTAAAGATGTTCGTATTGAGGCTCCGATTCCTGGGAAATCTCTGGTTGGGATTGAGGTGCCAAACTCTGAAATTGCTACCGTTTCTTTCCGTGAACTTTGGGAGCAGTCCAATACCTCAGATGATAAACTTTTGGAAGTTCCTTTAGGGAAAGCTGTTAATGGCAGTGCTAGAAGTTTTGATTTAACACGAATGCCTCATTTACTTGTAGCTGGTTCTACCGGTTCTGGTAAATCTGTTGCTGTTAATGGCATTATTTCAAGTATTCTAATGAAGGCTAGACCAGACCAAGTGAAGTTTTTGATGGTCGATCCAAAGATGGTAGAGTTGTCTGTTTATAATGATATTCCTCACTTGTTGATTCCAGTAGTGACCAATCCTCGCAAAGCCAGCAAGGCATTGCAAAAAGTGGTTGACGAGATGGAAAACCGCTACGAACTTTTTAGTAAAGTTGGGGTTCGTAATATTGCTGGTTATAATGCCAAGGTGGAGGATTACAATAGACAATCTGAGCAAAAACAAATTCCGCTGCCTCTAATTGTCGTTATCGTGGATGAGTTGGCTGACTTGATGATGGTAGCCAGTAAAGAAGTGGAAGATGCCATTATCCGTCTAGGACAGAAGGCGCGCGCCGCAGGTATTCATATGATTCTTGCAACTCAAAGGCCCTCTGTGGACGTTATCTCTGGCTTGATTAAGGCTAACGTACCGTCTCGTATCGCTTTTGCAGTCTCTTCGGGAACTGATAGTCGAACAATTCTTGATGAAAATGGTGCTGAAAAACTCTTAGGGCGTGGGGATATGCTCTTTAAGCCGATTGATGAAAACCATCCTGTCCGCTTGCAAGGTTCCTTCATTTCAGATGATGATGTGGAACGGATTGTTAACTTTATCAAAGATCAAGCAGAAGCGGATTATGATGATAGTTTTGATCCTGGAGAGGTCAGTGATTCCGACAATGGCGCTTCTGGAAATGGCGGAGCTGCTGAGGGAGATCCTCTTTTTGAAGAAGCGAAAGCTTTAGTTTTAGAAACGCAAAAAGCTAGTGCTTCGATGATTCAAAGACGTCTATCAGTCGGTTTTAACCGAGCAACGCGGTTAATGGACGAATTGGAAGAAGCAGGTGTGATTGGTCCAGCAGAAGGCACCAAACCTCGCAAAGTGTTACAAACAAATTAAAATAACCTCAAATCCCTTAAAGGATTTGAGGTTTTCTATGTCTATTATGAATGGGGCTAGCAAGAGAGCAAGCTGCTAAGCTAGGGTCAAAATGAAGATAACTAAAATCAAATAGAAGACGATGGTTATCAGAAAGCCAACGCGCCAAAATAATTTCATAAAGCGATGATAAGAAAAAGATTGACTCCGAATGACTAACAATAGGGAAATAACCATGGCTAGTAAAGACATGATAATGAGATAGTAGGGCAGTAAATTATGGGTGAAAAACTTTCCTGAGACCAGAACAATTTCGATCGCAAAGAGTAAAAATGCTATATCTGGGAACTTAACCCCTTTTTTATCAAGTTTAAAAAGAGAGGTTAATACCATAGCAAAAAGAGGGGTCAATATGAGAAAAGACAGAGCAATTAATTTATAAATCATCATAGGTCTATTTTATACTCAAATAGCTTACTTGTAAACTGATACTTGTCTTTAGCCTAGAGAATTCTCTTCTAGGAAGAATTGTGACCAACTGTATTGTAAAAATAGAATGGTAATCAGATATTTTGAAGAAAACACTTGATTTATTCTAACAATAAGCTATAATGATAGAGTATGCAATTTGCATATCTGTGGGAGGTAAAAATCTTAATTACCGCCAAAACCACAACAGGAGGATTTTTAAAATGGCTAAAAAAGTCGAAAAACTTGTAAAACTTCAAATCCCTGCTGGTAAAGCTACACCAGCTCCACCAGTTGGACCAGCTCTTGGTCAAGCAGGTATCAACATTATGGGATTCACTAAAGAATTTAACGCTCGTACAGCTGATCAAGCTGGTATGATTATCCCAGTTGTTATCTCAGTTTACGAAGACAAGTCATTTGATTTTATTACTAAAACACCACCAGCTGCTGTTCTTTTGAAAAAAGCTGCAGGTGTTGAAAAAGGATCAGGTACACCTAACAAAACTAAAGTTGCGACAGTTACTCGTGCACAAGTACAAGAAATTGCTGAAACTAAGATGCCAGATTTAAACGCTGCAAACATTGAAGCTGCAATGCGTATGATCGAAGGTACTGCTCGTTCTATGGGATTCACTATCACTGACTAATCGGTAAGAACCCCAATTACCCGCACGACTTCATCATAAGAGATGAGTGACGTGGGAGATTTTAAATCAAATCGATATGACCACATTACAAGGAGAATTTTAAAATGGCTAAAAAAAGCAAACAAATGCGTGCTGCGCTTGAAAAAGTAGATAGCACAAAAGCGTACAGTGTAGAAGAAGCTGTAGCATTAGTAAAAGAAACTAATTTTGCAAAATTTGATGCGTCTGTTGAGGTTGCTTATAACTTGAACATCGATGTTCGTAAAGCAGACCAACAAATCCGTGGTGCAATGGTGTTGCCAAACGGAACTGGTAAAACACAACGCGTTCTTGTTTTTGCGCGTGGTGCCAAAGCTGAAGAAGCAAAAGCTGCTGGTGCAGACTTCGTTGGTGAAGATGATCTTGTTGCTAAAATCAATGGCGGATGGCTTGACTTTGATGTTGTTATTGCAACACCAGACATGATGGCTATCGTAGGTCGTCTTGGACGTGTCCTTGGACCTCGTAACTTGATGCCAAACCCTAAAACTGGTACAGTAACAATGGATGTTGCTAAAGCGGTTGAAGAGTCTAAAGGTGGTAAAATCACTTACCGTGCTGACAAAGCAGGTAACGTACAAGCTCTTATCGGTAAAGTTTCATTTGACGCTGACAAATTGGTTGAAAACTTCAAAGCTTTCCACGATGTGATGGCTAAAGCTAAACCAGCAACAGCTAAAGGAACTTACATGACAAACATCTCAATCACATCAACACAAGGTGTTGGTATCAAGGTTGATCCTAACTCACTTTAATAGATTGTAAAAGACTAGGACTTGTCCTAGTTTTTTGTGTCTTGAAGTGTATTTGGTTTGATTGAGACTAACTAAGCTGTGTTTATCTTACCTGCTTTGTCGAAGAGAGATAGCTTAAGGAAAGGTCGATGAAATCATATCTTTTTGACTAAAATGGACCAGCAAAATTGATTGTTTATAGGGGGCATGCTTTACCCTCTGAAAAGAAGGTTCAAAAACTGGTCTTGATGTTTCAAGAGTGATGTACTATGGTAAACTAGGGTCTTCGTTTTGAGCATGCTTATCAGGTACGGATTCTTGTGGCTTTGCTGTGATAGGCTGCCAGCTATCAGCAGTGACAGTTGTTGGAGACAGGTTTATCAACGATAAGGTTGCTACTATTAGGTAACCAGTAAAGATGAGACGACGTGATTTCATTAGAATTCCTCTCGATTGTCAAAAAATAAAGAAACAGCCTTACTTCTTACACATAACATGAGAGGCTTAAAAAAATAAATGAAAGAACACCACCACTCTTAATTAATTTTTTGAGCTTTGTTTGATAATAGAGTTTGTGATATAAAGGTTAGTGAGATAGTGATGTTTTATTGGTTATGACAAATAGGGTGAAGGGGAGGTTAACAGTGATGAAATAATTTCTTGTAAGCTCTCTGACCTTACCCTATCAATAATTGAGGGTTTGTGGTAAAATAGTAAGGACAAAATAAGGAGATAATAATAGTGGAACCTAAATATCAACGCATTTTAATTAAACTATCTGGTGAAGCCTTAGCAGGTGAAAAAGGGGTTGGCATTGACATCCCAACAGTTCAAACCATTGCTAAAGAAATTGCTGAAGTCCATGCTTCAGGGGTACAAATTGCTCTTGTCATTGGTGGAGGGAATCTCTGGCGTGGAGAGCCTGCTGCTGAAGCGGGTATGGATCGTGTTCAGGCAGACTATACTGGTATGCTTGGAACGGTAATGAATGCCTTGGTAATGGCTGACAGTCTTCAACATTATGACGTTGATACTCGTGTTCAGACAGCTATTCCAATGCAAAATGTAGCTGAGCCTTACATTCGTGGACGTGCCTTACGTCACCTAGAGAAGAATCGTATCGTTGTTTTTGGAGCTGGTATTGGCTCACCTTATTTTTCAACAGATACAACGGCTGCTCTTCGTGCAGCTGAGATTGAAGCAGATGCTATTTTAATGGCGAAAAATGGTGTTGATGGGGTTTACAATGCTGACCCGAGAAAAGATGCGAATGCCGTTAAGTTTGATGAATTAACGCATGGCGAAGTGATTAAGCGTGGCCTTAAAATTATGGACGCGACGGCATCCACTCTATCAATGGATAACGATATTGACCTTGTTGTTTTCAATATGAATGAAACTGGTAACATTAAACGTGTTGTATTTGGCGAACACATTGGAACAACGGTCTCAAATAAAGTTTGTGAATAAAAGTTAGAAAAAGAAAGAGAGTAAAGAACATGGCAAATGTAATTGTTGAAACTGCAAAAGAACGTTTTGCGCAATCCCACCATTCCCTATCACGAGAGTACGCTAGCATTCGTGCTGGTCGGGCTAATGCTAGTCTTTTGGATCGTATTCAAGTGGACTATTATGGTGCCCCAACGCCATTGAACCAATTGGCATCAATCACTGTGCCAGAAGCCCGTGTATTGTTAATTTCACCTTTTGATAAATCTTCTATTAAAGATATTGAGCGTGCGCTTAATGCATCGGATTTAGGAATTACACCAGCTAACGATGGTTCTGTTATTCGTTTAGTTATCCCAGCTTTGACAGAAGAAACACGTAAGGAATTGGCCAAAGAAGTGAAAAAAGTTGGTGAGAATGCTAAAATTTCAATCCGTAATATCCGTCGTGATGCTATGGACGATGCTAAAAAGCAAGAAAAAGCAAAAGAAATCACTGAAGATGAGCTTAAAACATTGGAAAAAGATATTCAAAAAGCAACAGATGATGCTGTCAAAGAAATTGACCGCATGACTGCAGAAAAAGAAAAGGAATTGCTCTCAGTGTAATGCTCACGGTTACTCAAAAGTAGTAGTAGCCTCATAAATATAAGGAAAAGGTAGGCGACAATTCCAGAAGCGTTTGTTTTTGATTTGTCCCTATTTTTTTAAAGAAAGACAAAAAAGATATGAACGATTTATTAGCAACAATGATTACTGGTCTGATTAGAGAAGAAAACACGGACTTCTATTTAATTCAAAAAGAAGGGTTCACCTTTGCCTTGTCTAAAACAGAAGGCGAGCATCAGATTGGTGATATGGTCACAGGATTTGCCTATACGGACATGAAGCAAAAAGCCCGCCTAACAACCAAAGAAATCAGTTCCACTAGAACAAGCTATGGTTGGGGAGAAGTGACAGAGGTCCGCCGAGACTTAGGTGTCTTTGTCGACACAGGAATTCCAAACAAGGAAATTGTGGTCTCTTTAGATGTTTTGCCTGAGATGAAAGAATTGTGGCCTAAAAAGGGTGATAAACTTTACATTCGTTTAGATGTGGATAAGAAAGACCGTCTTTGGGGACTTCCAGCAGAACCTGAAGTTTTTCAAAAGATGGCCAGTCCTGCTTACAACAATATGCAAAACCAAACATGGCCAGCAATTGTTTACCGTTTAAAATTGACAGGAACCTTTGTTTACTTGCCTGAAAATAACATGTTAGGCTTCATTCATCCAAGTGAACGTTACACAGAACCACGTTTAGGTCAGGTTCTAGATGCTCGTGTTATCGGTTTTAGGGAAGTGGATCGTACCCTAAACTTGTCATTGAAACCACGCTCCTTTGAAATGTTAGAAAATGACGCTCAAATGATTGTAACCTATCTGGAAGCCAATGGCGGTTTTATGACCTTGAATGACAAATCAAGTCCAGAGGAAATTAAGGCAACCTTTGGTATTTCAAAAGGGCAGTTCAAAAAAGCCTTGGGTGGTCTTATGAAAGCTAAACGGATTAAACAGGACGCCACAGGGACTGAATTAATAGGATAAAAATGCTTTGCCACTGGCAAAGTTTTTTGTTACAATGAAAACCACTAACCGAAGAAAAAGGGGATATAGAGAATGGAAAGAGCAATTTTTGCAGGAGGTTGTTTCTGGTGCATGGTCCAACCTTTTGAAGAACAAGAAGGTATTTTATCAGTCCGAAGTGGTTATACAGGTGGTCATGTCCCAAATCCTAGTTATGAACAAGTTTGTTCCAAAACGACAGGTCACACAGAAGCGGTTGAAATTATTTTTGACCCTAAGCAAATCGCTTATAAAGATTTGGTGGAGCTTTATTGGGCGCAGACTGACCCCACAGATGCATTTGGACAATTTGAAGATCGTGGAGACAACTACCGTCCTGTTATTTATTACACAACTGAAGGACAAAAAGAAATTGCAGAGCAGTCAAAAGCAGCCTTGCAAGCCTCAGGACGTTTTGATCAACCTATAGTGACAACCATTGAAGCGGCAGAGCCTTTTTATCTAGCAGAGGATTATCACCAAGGATTTTATCAAAAGAATCCTCAGCGGTACGCTCAAAGCAGTGCTATTCGCCATCAATTTTTAGAGGAGAATTGGTCATGAGAAAATCATTTTATAGTTGGCTGATGACACAGCGTAATCCTAAATCTAATGAACCTGTGGCGATTTTAGCAGACTTGGCTTTTGAGGACACAACCTTTCCAAAGCATACCAATGACTTTGAAGCTATTAGTCGCTACCTTGAAGACCAAGCTAGTTTTTCCTTTAATTTAGGACAATTTGACCAGATTTGGGAAGACTACTTGGCTCACTGATACCAAGCTTTTTGAGTGGAGAAGGTCCAGTGACTAGGGACTGAAGGAAACAATTGTTACAAATTGACATCACTTTCTTTCAAAAAAATGACAGGGTACTTTTTTTCACTAAAATATGCTATGATGTAAGATAGAAAAAAAAGAAAAAGGAAGCATAGATGATTATTAATAAAAAAAGCTTATTTGTGACAACTGTAGCGTTATCGTTAGTACCTGTTGCTACAGCTAAAGCGCAAGAGTGGACGCCACGCTCTGTTGCAGAAATTAAGTCAGAACTTACTTTGACAGATAATGTATTGACTTATACTGTCAAATATGGCGATACCTTGAGCACTATTGCTGAGGCGATGAACATCGATGTCCATGAGTTAGGAAGAATCAACAATATTGCTAATATTGATTTGATTTTCCCAGATACTATCTTGACAGCTACTTACAATTATCATCATCAAGCAACAAGCTTGACGGTTCAAGCACCTGCTAGTCAAGCAAGTTTTGCTGATGCGAGTACTAACTTAACGACAGACCAAGTTGCCGTTCAAGACCAAGCCAGTAGGCAAATAGCTTCTGTAATAGCTCCGTCTGCGATGACAAGCGCAGTAGTTTCTCCATCAGTTTCTTCTGTAGCTCCATCTGTTGAAGTGTCAGCAGAAACAACTCCAGAGGCACCTACTGAAGTTGCTCCATCCGTTCCAGAAGCACCCGCTGCAACTCCAGCAGAAGTAGTTACTGAACCTGTCACAGAACCAGTTGTTGAAAAAACTCCAGAAGTGCCAGCTGAAGAGAAAGTGGCAACGGTTCCTGAACCAGTTGTTGAGCCAGCAGCGCCTGCTGAGCCAGTTGAATCAGCACCAGCAGCACAACCAGCTGCAACTGACACAACAAGTGTTGCAACCTCAAATGGTCTTTCTTACGCTCCAAACCACGCTTACAACCCAATGAATGCAGGGCTTCAACCACAAACAGCAGCTTTTAAAGAAGAAGTAGCTTCTGCTTATGGCATTACCTCATTCAGTGGCTACCGTCCAGGTGACCCAGGTGACCATGGCAAGGGCTTGGCTATTGACTTTATGGTGCCTGAAAGTTCTGCTCTTGGTGATCAAGTTGCTCAGTATGCCATTGACCACATGGCGGATCGAGGCATTTCTTACGTTATCTGGAAGCAAAAATTCTACGCTCCAGTATCAAATATTTATGGACCAGCTAATACTTGGAATCCTATGCCAGATCGAGGCAGTGTCACAGAAAATCACTATGACCATGTTCACGTATCCTTTAATGGCTAAATGAACTAAAAACTCATGCTCAAGCGTGGGTTTTTTCGTTTTGAAGAAAATGAGCTGAGTGCTCTGTGGATTTTGGGGTTACCTCACCCATTTAGGGGGAGGTTCACTATTTTGTATCGGCTTTCTTTTTAGGCGATTTTAATATTATGTCTAAAAGTGTCGCTCTTTATTAGCGTAAGCCCTTGATTAGGAGTACAATAAGCATTATTAATCTTATATGATGAGAAAAGTAAAGGAGAATTACAAGTTGATAAAATCTTGTTGGTTCCCTTCTGGCTGACGATTTTATCATATCAATCAGAATGAGAGTCAAGAAGGACCTGAGATATATTATACTAGTAGTCATTATGAAGCTTTTATGACACCTAGAAAACCTGAAGGTGTTGAGAAAAAGTCAGCGTATATTATTGGGACTGGCTTAGCCGATTTAGCAGCAGCCGTCTTATTGATTCGAGATGGGCACATGGCTGGGGAAGGAATCTATCTTTTTGAGGAACTGCTTTTAGCTGGAGACTCCCTATATGGTATTGAAAAGCCGCATCTAGGTTTTGTGACTCGTGATAGTTCTGAGATGGAAAATCATTTTGAATGTATGTGGGACATGTACCGATATTGAGGCTTATATCGAACGTTTGACTCATCGTGACTTGCACGATGGTGGGGAGATTATTACTATTACAGATTCTAACTGGATGACGAGTTTTACGATTCATCGTTAACCTCACTTTAAGGAACAAAAGGTAAATGAAAGCACTGTATGGATCAATGGTCTTTGGTCCAACATCGAGAGACATTACATCCACAAAAAAATGGAGGACTGTACAGGTCAAGAGATCACAGAAGATTGGTTGTGCCGCCTTGGTATGCCTGTGGATAACATCAAAAAACTTGCTGGTCAAGACCGTATCAATACTGTTGCTGTTTACGTGTCTTATATTACCAGCTACTTTATGCCTCGTCTCAAAGGAGACCGTCTCAAAGTCATTCCTGATGGCTTTGTCAACTTGGCCTTTATTGGTAACTTTGCAGAATCTCCATCTCGAGATACGGTCTTTACGACTAAGTATTTAATCCGTACTGTCACAGAAGCAGTGTATAGCTTTTTGAATGTGGAACGAGGCGTCCCAGAAGTCTTTAACTCAGCTTATAACATTTGCGAATTGCTTAAAGCTTTTTATTACCTTAACGATAAAAAAGAAATCAAAGATATGGATTTGCCAATTCCTGACTTGATTGAAAAAATCGGTCCGTAAAAATATTAAGGGTACCTTTATCGAAGAATTGCTCCAAGATGCTCATTTAGTTTAATAGGACCGCTACCTCACAAGCTGATAAGGTTTAATCTTGTCAGCTTTTTTAGTGGTCTCTTCTCAAACTAAGACAAGGAGAAATCCCTTCAAATACTGACATGGATACTTAAAATTTGTTATAATAAAATCAGCAAAGACGAAAGAAAGAGGGACTCTATTTGCAAGAGTATTCTATTGACATTACCTTACCCCATCCTGATGATGTTTTAGCTCTTTTTGGTACCAACGAACGCCATTTGAAGTTAATGGAAGATCATTTGGGAGTTATTATTCACGCAAGGACCGAGCGAGTCCAAGTGATTGGTGATGATGAGGAAGCTGTGGAACTGGCTCGATTGACTATTCAAGCCCTATTGGTCCTAGTGGGGCGTGGCATGGTGGTCAACACATCAGATGTGGTGACAGCTTTATCTATGGCAGAAACTCATAGGATTGACCAGTTTGTGGCGCTTTATGAAGAAGAGATCATTAAAGATAACTATGGCAAGGCGATACGTGTTAAAACATTAGGTCAAAAAACCTATGTCGATAGTGTCAAACGTCATGATGTAGTGTTTGGAGTTGGGCCCGCAGGAACTGGGAAAACCTTTCTAGCTGTTACGCTTGCGGTCACTGCTCTGAAAAGAGGGCAGGTAAAGCGTATTATTTTGACGCGTCCTGCGGTAGAAGCTGGTGAAAGCCTAGGTTTTTTACCAGGAGACTTGAAAGAAAAGGTTGACCCTTACCTCAGACCAGTTTATGATGCCCTTTATCAAATTTTAGGAAAAGAACAAACCACACGCTTAATGGAACGGGAAGTGATTGAGATTGCTCCCTTAGCTTATATGCGTGGACGTACATTAGATGATGCCTTTGTTATTTTAGATGAGGCTCAAAACACGACCATCATGCAAATGAAGATGTTTTTGACCCGTCTTGGCTTTAATTCTAAAATGATTGTCAATGGGGATACTAGTCAGATTGACCTTCCTCGCAATGTCAAGTCTGGTTTGATTGATGCCAAACAGAAATTACAGGGCATTAAACAGATTGATTTTGTTTACTTTTCTGCTAAAGACGTTGTCCGACACCCTGTTGTGGCTGACATTATCAAGGCTTATGAAACATCTTCAGAGGAAATGAAGGACTTATTAAAACCTGAGACGAGTGATGTTGAAGCTGACCATCAGCCGGGCTTGACAAAATATCCTGTCATTGGTCAAGATCATTAAGGCCTTTACGATTAGGTTTAATATGGCCTTTCCAAGGAGGATTCTATGGATAATTTAACCAAAGCTATTATGGCAGATGAGGCCAATCTCTCCTATACTAAAAGAGGTATTTTTCCTTTATATGATGCTCCTGAAACAGCTAGAATTATTATTGTTGGTCAGGCTCCTGGAATAGTAGCTCAAGAAACCAAACTTTACTGGAATGATCGCAGTGGCATACGTTTACGAGACTGGCTCGGTGTGGACAATGATACCTTTTACAATTCAGGATTGTTTGGGATTATCCCCATGGATTTCTATTACCCTGGTAAGGGAAAATCAGGTGACTTACCGCCAAGAGAAGGCTTTGCGGCTAAGTGGCACCCACCATTGAGAGAATTAATGCCAGAGGTTGCATTAACCATTTTAGTTGGCCGTTATGCTCAGGAGTTTTATCTTGGCAAAAAGGCCCACAAAACCTTAACGGAAACTGTTCGACACTTTGAGGATTACTTGCCAATTTATTTTCCACTGGTTCATCCTTCTCCCAGAAACCAATTGTGGTTAGCTAAGAACCCCTGGTTTGAGCAGGACTTATTACCTATCTTGCAAAAGCGTGTGAAGGCAATTCTAGCCAAATAACCCCTGATTTACCTAGCATTCCCATTTTTAAGGGGCTTGTGGTATAATGGGTAAATAACAAATGCTGATTGAAAGGATAAGGGAAATTATCTGTTAGATAATAATGGGTGCCCAAAATATCAACTGAGGTGGGCAGTCCTTCCCTAACAATTAACCTTATGTATATCGAGATGATTGACGAAACAGGACAAGTTTCGCAAGAGATTATGGAGCAAACACTTGATTTGCTCAATTTTGCTGCTCAAAAGACGGGCAAAGAAGAAAAGGAAATGTCTGTTACCTTTGTGACCAATGCCAGAAGTCATGAACTCAACTTAGAATACCGAGACACTGATCGTCCAACAGACGTGATTTCTCTAGAGTACAAGCCAGAAACGCCTATTTTATTTAGTCAAGATGATTTGGCTGCTGACCCTAGTTTGGCTGAGATGATGGCAGAATTTGATGCTTATATTGGCGAACTGTTTATTTCTATTGACAAGGCGCGTGAGCAGGCCCAAGAATATGGGCATTCTTTTGAGCGGGAAATGGGCTTTTTAGCTGTTCACGGTTTCTTACATATCAATGGTTATGACCATTACACCCCTGAAGAAGAAAAAGAAATGTTTACTTTACAGGAAGAGATTTTGACTGCTTATGGCCTTACACGACAATAATACCACCAAACGGAAATGGAAAAACAGAACCATTACCTCAAGCTTGGAGTTTGCCTTGACAGGGGTCTTCACGGCTTTTAAGGAAGAACGCAATCTCAGAAGTCATTTGTTTTCAGCCTTTTTAGCCTGTGTTGCTGGTTTGGTGTTTAGCATTTCAGCCATCGAATGGCTCTTCTTACTTCTTGCCATTTTTTTGGTTATTACCTTAGAAATTGTCAATTCTGCTATTGAAAATGTAGTTGATTTGGCTAGCGATTATCACTTTTCCATGTTGGCTAAAAACGCCAAGGACATGGCGGCAGGTGCTGTTTTGATGATTTCTGGCTATGCTGTTTTGACAGGACTTATTATTTTTATTCCTAAAATTTGGAATATTTTCGTTCACTAAAAAGAAAGGAATGGGCTATCCTGTGTGATGATGGTGCAGGAGAACAAGGAAAGGACAAGACGATTAAGCTTAGTGACAAGCTTGATCTGAAGCCTTACCGTTAAAGCCCGTAATTATCTATGTTTAAATCAGGCTTTGTAGCCATTCTTGGTCGTCCAAATGTTGGGAAATCTACCTTTTTAAATCACGTCATGGGGCAAAAAATTGCCATCATGAGTGACAAGGCTCAGACCACCCGTAATAAAATTATGGGGATATACACCACAGAAACAGAACAAATTGTCTTTATTGACACGCCAGGCATTCATAAGCCCAAAACGGCTTTGGGAGATTTCATGGTCGAATCTGCTTATAGTACCCTTCGTGAAGTGGAAACCGTCCTCTTCATGGTACCAGCAGATGAAAAACGTGGTAAGGGTGACGACATGATTATCGAGCGGCTAAAAGCAGCTAAGATTCCCGTTATCTTAGTCATCAATAAAATTGACAAGGTGCACCCTGACCAACTTTTGGCACAAATCGATGATTTCCGTAGCCAAATGGAGTTCAAAGAAGTAGTACCGATTTCTGCCCTAGAAGGTAATAATGTGCCAACTTTGATCAAGTTATTAACTGATAATCTTGAAGAAGGCTTCCAATATTTCCCAGAAGATCAGATTACCGACCACCCAGAACGTTTTCTTGTGTCAGAAATGATCCGTGAAAAAGTGTTACACCTCACTCAGCAAGAGGTTCCGCATTCCGTAGCGGTTGTGGTAGAATCCATGAAGCGAGATGAAGAGACCGACAAAGTGCATATCCGTGCAACTATTATGGTAGAACGCGATAGTCAAAAAGGTATTATCATCGGTAAACAAGGAGCCATGCTCAAAAAAATCGGAAAAATGGCACGTCGTGATATTGAACTCATGCTGGGAGACAAGGTTTACCTTGAAACGTGGGTCAAAGTGAAGAAAAACTGGCGGGACAAAAAGCTTGACCTTGCTGACTTTGGCTATAATGAAAAAGAGTATTAATGAATTTGTTTTTGGATCTGCAAGTTCGTGGAGACCAGTTAGACAAGTTCACTGTACGACTTGACTTGCCCAGTGAAAGCAACTCGCGGGGACAAAACCAGCTAGTCATCACTTTCTGATTAGATTAACAAATCAATTGAAGGAGCCAAACATGCCTGTTGGTTCCTTTTTGGTAAAGGAGAACCAATGACTCAAGATTATGTTTCCTATATCCGCTCCAAAGTGGGGCATACGATTATCATCATGACTTTCGCGGGTGGTATCTTAGCTGACGAAGAAGGGCGCGTGCTCTTACAATTACGAGGTGATAAAAAAACCTGGGCCATCCCAGGAGGCGCTCAAGAACTTTACGAATCAACCGATGAGACCTGTCGTCGGGAATTCTTGGAAGAAACAGGAGTTGCTGTGACACCTGTACGACTGTTAAATACCTACACGAATTTTCAAGAAACTTACCCCAACGGAGACCAAGTGCAGACCGTTGTTTTCCTCTACGAAGTGACAGCAGTATCTGATATTGACATTCGTCAGTTCCGCAATGCTGAAACCCTGAAACTAGCCTTCTTCTCCAAAGAAGAAATTGAGCAACTGCCATCAGTTTCTGAGAAACATCGCCTGATGTTAGAGGAATATTTTACGAATGACTTTAAACTGGGACATTAGGAAAGGGAAAGGCAACCATTATTTCTAGCACAATTTGATGAAGTAACATGCTGAATTGAGATAGCATGTTTTTTTAGTGTTGAAAAAGAGAGTAGCAACAGTTATAATAAAACTATTAAAAAATGCCATTAAAATGAGTGATTTTTTAAATATTAATTTCTCTTGCTTATCAGTATCTCTAATACTCTGTAAAAATTTAGACCAATTACTGATGTTGTTGACCTTTTAGCTGATGTCCCAATGATTGCTTAGATTGGAGTGTCCCCTGACGTGTTATCAAAAAGATTTAGTTCTAATTTTTATCATTTAATTCTAGGAAGGTCTTCTAGAAATATTGCGGATAGTTTCTATTTTATCGCCTTATCTATCGGCTTGATTAATGTCTATGCCATAGAAGCTGGTCAGTTATCCTTATTTACATTGTTGGGCTTGCTACCTAATATGCTTGCTTTTTTATATGGCGCTCCTCTAAACCGCATCAAAAATGATAAGCGGTGACTGGTAATCTTTCAAGTCATTCAGCTCTTGATTATCCTCTGTATGATTGTAGGATTAAGTCAGAAAATTGATGTCCGAGTGATGTATGGGTTGAATGTGTGTTTTAGCCTGTCAACCAATCTGTTAAACACTCTACAAATGAAAATTGTCCCTGAGACCTTAAATAACGATGAACAAGTAATTAATAAGTCTATCGACATTCAATACTTTACTTCCAATGTCTTAGATATTATCAGTAATTTTATAGCGTCAATCTTGTTAGGCCTACTCTCTTATTTTGCTCTGTTCCAACTTAGTGTCCCATTTTTTGTAGCTGCCATTTACTTTATGCTAACAATCAAGCTTCCTAAAGGACAAGATAAAGGTAAGGCTGATACTGACCTGTCAGAAGAAGCTGAACCGGGTAAAAGGCATCTTTTTGAAACCTTTTCGGCCTTTAAAGAGTCATGCTTTGCCTCCTTTATCATTATGACCGAATCTATTTTAAGTGGTGGGACTGATTTATTGCTCACACTTGCGCCAATTTACCTGATATCTGAAGGCATTTCCATTAAATACATTGGCTTAGTTTTAGCTGTCCATAAGTTTTCAGATTTAGTAGGTGCTTTGTTGGCACCACAAGTGAAGCTGTCCTATCGGAATTTTTTCTTTCTTGATTATATTGTCTCAGGAATACTGTTGGTCTTGGTTTTTCTGATCCCAGTTCCCTTGATCAAGTTGATTCTGTTTGCTTTAGCTTTCATCATTATTGGTATTTCTGGAAATATGTTTGAGAAAATGATCTATGCCGAATATGATTATTCCAAAATAGGCTTAATTTATTTTACAAACTCAAGCTTATATGCCCTCTTTGCAGTTATTTTTTTAATTATCCCTCAATTTTATACCAATATCAAAATGCTAGGCATTATCATAAACGTCTTGACTTGTATCGTCGGCATCTACCTGTTGGTTAAGTCTTTTCCAAAAAAGGGGAGTCAAGAAAAGGAACTTGCAACTAAAAATAAGAAAAATGGCTGATGTTAGATTTTTTAGCTACATATGTTAAGTTTCTCAGCATTTGTTTTTCAGAGTATTATTTTAGGAAGATAACATTAAATAAACACTAATAGTCGTTTTAGGAAACGGTAACAATGATATAGAATGAGCAACGGCTTCATAGATTCAGGAGAGGTATCATGCGAACCGGATAATATTAAGGTATCTATTAATCCAAGAGGCGGTCAGACAACGATTATTTATGGAGATGGCTCTACAGATATTTATTCCTCCAGAGGTGCTATGGAAAAAACGCTTCGTAGAAGATCCTACTGAAAAAATTTTAACGACACCTCAAACAACTGTTCCTGACGTTAGAGATTCTGAACATGAGCATCATGATGAGATGCAAGCTAACAAAGAGTAATCATTTCCTGAAAGTCATGATAATGCATTGTTGTTGGGTTATCGTCTATGGCTTAATCGTGATGAGGAATAAAAAGCTAAGCTTAATGCTCAGATAGACTGCCATCAGAGTGGCAAGGAGCAGTAGAGGAGAGCTAGTTGCTGGATTTCCTTTCAGCGATGAAAGATTTGGAACTAATTGTTAGATAACCGATGGCAGATTCAATAAAAGTGATATAAGGGATCTAATAATTGTGGAAAAAGAGTCTGTGACAAAAAGATTTTTATTTTTGAAATTCTTTATTATCAGACCTAATCAATTAATCATTAAGCAAAAAAGCGAACAAAGCTAGATTCCTAACAATCAAAATTATGTTTTATTCGCTTTTTTTATTTGACGTTGAACTGTTGTCTCAGCCTCTTTTAAGGTGTGATTACTTCGGGGGATATATTTTTTTGAGGGGAAAGTGGGTTGACTATGTTTCTCTTTTGAAGTTCTCGCAAATAGAGGAAGCCATCTTGGTCAAATAAAAAGGAACACTATCAGGCTTGATAGTGTCAGAACGTAGACAAAGTTTATTTTTAAAAGGTGTCAATGAAAATGATTTAATGATTATGATGTCAACTAACTCCTGAAACATTTATATTATCGTGTTTCAGGAATTTTTCTTTTTAGAGGAGCAAAAAAAGATTGAAGAAAAATTGTCCTAACTGGACGTTTTCTTCAATCTGACTATCAGGCTTGATAGTGTTCACTAATTTTAGGAGAGAGCGAAAGTGTTTAATCTAATGGGATTTCCACGTGTTCAACCGTCATGGTAATGACAGGTTTGATAACACCATCCTTATTTGGGAGAGAAGGAGCCTTGTTTTGGGGTTTCTTTTGATCAAGGGTTGCTTTTTTTAAGGGATGTTGTTTTTTGTGAGTTGTGTTCATCGCAGTAGATGTCCTTTCTACAGGGTGTTTAGGGGTTGATGGTTTAGGGCTGACAGCAAGGATAAAGCACAGAATACTAATCCCTAAGAGAAGGTAAAACTGTTTTTTGGTCATTGCTTAGGCCTTTCTTTTTTAGAAACACACCTGTGGGAGGGTTAAGTTCTTTGATAGCTGGTATTTGGAATAGTATTAGCCAAGTGGTTATACTGACTATCCAAACGGTGTTCAGTATTCATCACATCTTTTCCTGCAAGGAAGTATCTTGTGGTATGAGCTGAGTCATCCCAAGTGGCATCAACGTAGTAGTTAACACCATCAATGGTAACGATATTCCAGGCATGGTTTTCATTCAATCCTTTTCCTGTCACATACCAAGCGGATAAGCCAGCAGCTTCTGCCATATCTTTAAACATGACTGCATAAGCTTGACAGACACCGCGTTTGTCACGGTAAAGAGCTTCAGGAGCATGAATGCTGATACCACTGACAGTTTCACGAGTGCTAGCCAACTCTTCTGTTGCATAAGTGTATTCATTGACGAGGTGGTCATGAATAACTTTAGCTTTATCGTAATCGCTGGTAATATTCTTAGCTGTGATATGATCTCTGACAAAGTTAGCAACAAAGGTTTTATATTCTTGGTGAAGGGCTACCAAGTCATCTTTAAGAGTATAGGTAATTGTAATATCGCTATTAACCACGATATGTTGGATTTGTCCACCAAGTGTATAAGTGCTGATACGACTTTGGGAAGCAAATGACGTAAGGGTTCCATAATAATCACCTAATTCGTGGAGAATGGCACCAAGTCGTTGCTGGTAAATGTACACTTCATCTTGAGTTTTAAATGTCATTTCAACACTGATGTGAGGTGTATGATTAGCGATATTCTGTTTAAGAATATTCTTTAGTTGCTCGTAATCAGCACTAATGTTGGTGTTAACAAGAGCTGGTACATGGGTTTCTGTTGTTTCAGAAGCAAAGGAATCAACATTTTTTGAAGCAGGTTCTACCTCAGTAACAGCAGGCGATGTGGCTTGATGAGCAGGAACTCGTTTACCAGCAGACAGGCTGGCAAGTCTAGTAATATCAGCTTCTAGCCCTTCTGTTGAAAGGTTGTCCAATTCTGTCTGTAATTGAAGGAGCTCTGCCTTGTCTGCTCTAATCTGTTTGACAAGAGGGTTGACTCTGTCTGCCACAGCTTGCAATATGGTTTTGGCTTGCTCTACGTTGTTGATACCGTTAGGCTGGATATCCTGTAAGGCTGCATTAATCTGGTCAATGGTAACATTATATGCTTCAAGGATTGATTGGTAGCGTCCTTGGATAGCTGTCAGCTGCTGCTGATAGTCAGTAACTTTTTGACTAATAATAGCGTTACGTTGAGCTCGTTCAGCAATAACCGAATTGTAGTCGCGTCTGCCGAGACGACGGTTGTTGATAGCGTCCACTAGTTGCGCATCTGTTTGGTTAGCTAATCTAATAGCATGATTGAGCCGCTCAACTGCGCCTTGAGTAGAGATATGACCAAAGCCATTTACATTATCTCTAACAAATTGATATAGAGAATCACGTTGTTGGTTAAGGTAGTTGATAGCCTGATAGTAAGTGTCTTGTTCAGACACGTAATAACGGTATCCCCCTACCGTTTCATCAGCCTTGACATTCCTGTCAATGACTGAAAACGCACTTAAGAGTAAAGCTGCCGCTAGGCCGCTAACAATTTTTTTAATCTTCATTAGTTTCATTAGTTCTCCTGTTATCACCTAAATTTAAGGGGTGTCCCTAAAGGGTATATGTTCCAAAGAAAAGCCTATCCACCAACGATAATCAGGATATCCATAATCAATGCAAAAAGCAAAGCTTTATTAAATTTTTTCATGACTGTCTCCTTTCTGATGTTCTATTTTGTACTTGTATTATATAATGGATTTGGCAGATTTTATTTTTTGTTGTGAAAGTGGGAAAAATGGAAAAAGAACTCGGTAAAACTTTAAGGCGATTACGTCAGGGAAAGCAGGTGAGTATTTCGTCTTTAGCAGATGGGTACTTGTCCAAGTCACAAATTTCAAGATTTGAACGAGGGGAATCAGAAATCACTTGCAGTCGTCTGCTTAATCTTCTTGATAAACTCAATATTACGATTGACGAATTTGTTTCGATCCATTCCAAGACGCATACGCATTTTTTCACGCTCTTAAGTCAGGTGAGAAAATATTATGCTGAGAAAAACGTGGCTAAATTGACCAAACTGTTAGGGGATTATGCCTATAAAGATTATGAACGAACGATGATTAAAGCTATTCTTTTTTCTATTGACTCCTCAATTGAACCTAGTCAGGAAGAATTGACCCGTCTCACAGATTACTTGTTTACAGTGGAACAGTGGGGATATTATGAAATTATTCTTCTGGGGAATTGCTCGCGCTTCATAAATTACAATACCTTATTTTTATTGACTAAGGAAATGATAGCTTCATTTGCTTATTCGGAACAAAATAAAACCAATAAAATTTTAGTGACCCAGCTGTCTATTAATTGTCTTATTATCAGTATTGACCATTCTTACTTTGAACACAGTCGCTATTTGATTGACAAAATTGACCTATTGCTGCGAGATGAACTCAATTTTTATGAAAAGACGGTCTTTTTATATGTGCATGGGTATTATAAATTAAAGCAGGAAGAGATTTCTGGGGAGGAGGACATGTGGCAGGCCTTACAGATTTTTAAGTATCTCGGAGAGGACTCGTTGTATTATAGTTATAAGGAACATTACCGTAAGGAAGTGCTGGGTGGTAAGAGAGATGAGGACTAGTCTGAGGCAAATTTATGAGTTGCTTTCTATCACATTTGTCCGTAAAATAAGAAATAAGAAAGGAGAAGGACGGCTGTATTTTTTGAAATGCAGTCAGTAGTCTAGACTTTAGGCTATTGAGAGACTTTTCTGTGATGAGTCTATCCTTTGTAGCGGCAAAAGGTCTAGTTGTCCTTTAATGAACTGATTATGCCAGAATTACCAGAGGTTGAAACGGTCCGACGAGGGCTTGAATCGTTAGTTTGTGGTCAAGAAATCGTGGCTGTTACGCTTAAAGTGCCAAAAATGGTTAAAACCGACTTAGAGATGTTTGCCCTGATCCTACCTGGTCAAACCATTCAAGCCATTGGTCGTCGGGGCAAGTATTTGCTGATTGATCTTGGTCAATGGGTTTTAGTATCACATTTGCGGATGGAAGGTAAATATTTGCTTTTTCCAGATGAGGTTCCTGATAACAAACATTTTCATGTCTTCTTTGAATTGAAAAATGGTTCCACCCTGGTTTACCAAGATGTGCGTAAATTTGGAACCTTTGATTTGATAACAAAATCTCAATTACCTAACTTTTTTCTTAAGCGAAAACTAGGCCCTGAACCAAGGAAAGAGAGCTTTAAGTTGAAAACCTTTGAGGCTGCTCTGCAATTCTCCAAAAAACCAATTAAGCCGCATCTTTTAGACCAGACCTTGGTTGCAGGATTAGGGAATATTTATGTGGACGAGGTGCTTTGGGCGGCTAAGATTCATCCAGAAACTACCTCCTCTAAGTTGAACAAGGCGGAGATAAAACGGCTGCATGATGAAACCATACGAATCCTAGCATTGGGAATTGAAAAGGGCGGTTCGACCGTCCGCACTTACCGTAATGCTTTGGGAGCTGATGGTACCATGCAGGACTATTTGCAGGTTTATGGTCAGACTGGGAAGCCGTGTTCTCGTTGCGGACAGGCTATTGTCAAATTAAAAGTTGGAGGAAGGGGGACGCATATTTGTCCAAAATGCCAGAAAAAAAGGCCATGATTATTGGAATCACAGGAGGCATTGCATCAGGAAAATCAACTGTGGTTAAGGTTATCAAGAAGGCTGGGTATCAGGTCATTGATGCGGATCAACTGGTTCATGACTTGCAAGAAAAGGGCGGTCGTCTTTATGAGGCCCTTAGAGAAGCTTTTGGAGACGGCATTCTTAAGGCTACTGGTGATTTAGATAGGGTTAGTTTGTCGGAAATGATTTTCTCAAACCCAGACAATATGGCAATATCATCAGCCATTCAAAATCAAATCATTAAGGAAGAATTGGCGATTAAGCGTGATCAATTCGCACAGGCCCAAACCATTTTTTTTATGGATATACCCCTCTTAATTGAATTGGGCTACCAAGACTGGTTTGATGCGATTTGGGTTGTTTATGTAGATGCTAAAACGCAACTGCAGCGCTTAATGGCCAGAAATCATCTGGAAGCAGAGTCGGCTAAGCAGCGGATAGCTAGTCAATTGTCTATGGAAGTCAAAAAAACTTATGCCAGCTTATTGATTGATAATAATGGGGATATTGCAGCGCTAATAGAGCAAGTCCAAGCAGCCTTGAATCAACTCCCTAGGCCAAACCGAGTTGATTAACGTCACTAATAGATAACTAAAGCAAGTGTTTCTCTTCAGAGGCGTTTGCTTTTTAGTTTTATCTGTGTTTAAGCTTTCTTGTTAATTCCCTCCTTTTTTTATACAATGTAAGAAAAGGTTTTCAGGTGAAGGAGAAAGAAATGGAATTGGTGATTAGAGATATTCGGAAAAGTTTTCAAGAAAAAGAAGTTTTAAAAGGAGCTTCCTACACCTTTTATGAGGGGACGATTACAGCCCTTCTTGGCCGTAACGGTGCTGGTAAAACCACACTTTTTAATATTTTGTACGGAGACTATCAGGCTGACCAGGGGGATATTTTTCTGGTGGAAGATGGTATAGAGCGTCCCTTAAGTCCAGAAGATATTGGTATGGTCTTTTCAGAAAATTATTTGCCTGAGTTTTTAACAGGTTATGAATTCATTAAATTTTACTTAGACTTGCACCCGAGTGACGATCACATGACCATTGATGAATATTTGGATTTTATGGAGATTAGCGACGCTGATCGTCACCGAATCATCAAGGGGTATTCAGATGGTATGAAAAGCAAATTATCCCTGCTCTGCATTTTAATCACCAAACCCAAAGTTATTTTGTTAGATGAACCCTTGACAGCAGTTGACTTGGTATCTAGTATTGCCATTAAACGTTTGCTGTTGGCCTTGCGAGACAAGCATATCTTGATTTTATCGACGCATATCTTAGCCTTGGCAGAAGACCTGTGTGATAGGGTAGCGATTCTGGATGGGGGCCTCTTGCAAACCATGCCCTTGTCAGCCAAAGATGAGGCCTTTGAAGCTCAACTGTTGGAAATGTTACAAGGAGAAAGCCGTGGTGACTAAGGAATTGTTGCGAATTCTCTGGCAAATTGATGGGATAACCCGCTACAATACCTTGATTTATTGGCTGCAAAAATTACCGCTAATTGGAGGAAAGATACCGCAAGCTTGCTATCGCATAAAAGAAGGAAAAGTGTTTTTAACCTTGATGTATGCTCTGTTATTTCTCTTTTCTATTCTATTGCAAATGGCTATATATGTGGGCATTTGCTTTATCTTGGCTCACATTGTGAAGGCTTGGCTTAGTGAGTATGCTTGGTACGCTGGCCCAAATCCGTTTACCTTAAGTTTGCTTTGGTTGGTTATTTTTTCGCTGTTACTCATGACCACTTTAGATATTAAACTCGTGACACGTGATGATATGGACTTGGCCAAGGCCATTCGTCAATTTCACTTGGTTCCAAGAGATTATTTGAAAACCAAACAAATCATGCTGTTAGGTCGTGAAATGCTTTTGCATGTCTTGGTATTAGGGATTTATTTTACACTCAATCATTTTGCTTTTTGGCATGCCTTTTGCTTTACTTTATTGGTGTCAGGCGTGAGGCTTTTTCTAAAGGTGATTTTCTTACCCCTTTACGATAGAAAAGGAGAAGATAAGGAAAAATACCTTAACAGGCTCCTATTTAGTTTTTTGGGGCTGGCTTTTCTGGTGAGCGGAGGTTTATTGGTTTTAGGAAATCGCTTCGCACCACAAGTCTTTTTCTCCATTCCTGCGGGATGTTTTGGGATATTTCTATGGGGCTATGGTTATTACCGTTTGACAACTGATTCAGAATTAAATACCCTTACCCGTAGTGTGGTAACGCATGAGACCATGAAAGAGCGGGTAGCTGTTGTTGAGAATCTACAAACTGCACAAGTGCTTGTCGATGAAAAAGAGATCGACCTATCTTCGCAAAAGAAAGGTCACCTACAAGAGTTAACTGGCATTGCTTTTTTGAATGCCCTCTTTTTGCAACGTATGGGAAAACGTCTTCGAAAAGGTGTGACAATACGTTTACTCTTGGTAGGTCTGCTGATTGTTAGTGAACTGATAGGTCTCTATTACTTTAGACATCAGTTAGAACAAGTGAAACATCAGGAATTTGTCCGAATCTTATATATGTCTCTCGTATCTGGTTACTTGATTTATGTGGGAGAATCTTATATTAAGTTTTGTTTTTACCATTTGGATCGGCCTTTATTAAAGTTTAACGATTACAGACAGCGTGAGGTCATTTTAGCTACCTTGAAGACCCGTTTTTGGTCTATTATTAAGCACAATATTCCTATTTTTATGGCGGTTAACCTCTTTGTTCTGATATTATATGTGGCCTTGTTTCCTCTGGTCTGGTCAGAGATAGCCCTTATTGTCATGGTACAATTCTTGTCCATGAGTTTCTTTTCACTCTACTTTTTATACTTGTATTTTCTCTTACAACCTTTTACAGAAGGCTTAAAGTCTAAGAGTGTGCTTTATAACATACTGACCTTTATCGTCTATTATTTAGGTTATCAGTTATTTCGATTCACTGATACGATGACCATGCCTCTTTTCTTGATTATTCTAGCTGGAATGATTGTTTTTCTAGCTTTAGGCTACCTAGCTGTTTATTATTGGGCTCCTAAAACCTTTAAGCTCAAATAAGAGGAGAGCTTGTGTTATAATGACACTAAGAATAAACAGCGTCTTACCTATGACAAAGCTTCTCAAAAACTTGTTTTTAAAAGGTATGTATCAGAAAAAAAGAGGAAATTTATGGCTACAATGACAATTGCAAAAGGAAATCAACCAGTAGCATTACAATTAGGGATGCTAAATCGTCACGGTTTGATTGCTGGAGCGACAGGAACAGGAAAAACAGTTACCCTAAAAGTCTTAGCAGAGCAATTAAGTTTGGCTGGTGTGCCAGTCTTTTTGGCAGATATCAAAGGAGACCTTTCCAACCTTGCCAAGGCAGGAGAGGTGACGGAAAAATTGGCTGCGCGCTTAGCCAAAATAGGGGTAACAGACTACCAACCACAAGCTTTTCCGGTTAGGCTCTGGGATGTTTTTGGACAGACTGGTCAGCCTTTACGAACCACTATTTCTGAGATGGGACCGATGATGCTAGCGCGTTTATTGGATCTTAATGATACCCAAACAGGTGTCTTAAACGTCGTCTTTAAACTAGCTGATGAAAAGGGCTGGCTTTTGATTGATTTGAAAGACTTACAGGCTATCTTAAAAGAAGTTGGTGACCATGCCTCAGACTACTCAAGTCATTACGGTAATATTGCCAAGCAATCTATCGGAGCTATCCAAAGAAGTCTCTTGACATTGGAACAAGAAGGGGGTCACCAATTTTTTGGAGAGCCTGCTTTAGACGTGGCTGATTTGATTCAATTAGATGTTGCTTCAGGCTATGGAGCCATTAATATTTTATCAGCGACCAAGCTTTTTCAGTCCCCTACTCTTTACACGACCTTCTTGCTTTGGTTGTTGTCTGAGTTGTACGAACTATTGCCAGAAGTAGGCGATGTGGACAAACCCAAAATGGTTTTCTTCTTTGATGAAGCTCACCTGCTTTTTAAAGATGCTCCTAAGGTCTTTTTGGAAAAAGTTGAGCAGATTGTGCGTCTTATTCGCTCAAAGGGAGTTGGGATTTTCTTTGTCACACAAAACCCGCTTGATTTGCCAGAAACGGTTTTGGCTCAGCTTGGAAATCGTATTCAGCACGCTTTACGCGCTTACACACCGAAAGAACAAAAGGCTGTTCGTGTTGCCGCAGATACTTTTCGCCAGAATCCTAATTTAGATGTGGCAAGGGTTATTACAGAACTAGAAGTCGGCGAAGCCTTGATTTCTGTTTTGAATGATAAGGGACAACCGACAGTTGTTGAGCGTGCCTATATCATGCCACCTAAAAGCAGTTTTGCTGTTTTATCAGACACAGATAGTCAGCAGCTTGTGCAGTCTTCGCCTTTTGCTAGTAAATATGGGCAAGCCATAGACCGCGAGTCTGCTTATGAGAAATTAGCGGCCAAGGTTCTAGAAGAAAATCAGCTGGCCCAAGAGGCGATGGCGGCTGCACAACGTGAAAAAGAAGCTAAAGAAGCTGCTAAAAAAACCAGTCGACGTTCGGTTGGACGGCCACGTAAATCAGCTGTGGAAAAAGCAGCCGATGCCTTTATCAGTACAACAGTTAGGACCATTGGGCGAGAACTGGTCAGAGGTCTTCTGGGCAGTTTACGTAAACGTTGAGAAACTAGAGCAACTGAGGGAAAGTTTTTTTCGAAACTAACCCTTGTTTGATGCCAAGGTATTTGACCCTGTCCTTGAAATCTTTATCCTTGCTTTTAACGTCTTCAAAAGAAATGTGTTATAATGGTCAAAAGTATTTTGGAAAGAAGATGATGACTTATTAGTGACAAAGCGATAACAAGAGTAAATTGGCAACAAAATTTAAAGGTAGCTTGGCTTGGTAATTTCTTTACTGGGGCAAGCTTTTCACTTGTCATGCCTTTCATGGCTTTATATGTAGAGGAGCTAGGAGCTCCCAAGGCACTAGTTGAATGGTATGCTGGTTTGGCTGTTGCCCTTACAGCGCTAGCATCAGCCGTCTTTGCTCCCCTTTGGGGGAAATTAGCTGATCGTTACGGTCGAAAACCGATGATGCTTCGAGCAAGCTTTGTCATGACCTTTACCATGGGCGGCTTAGCTCTTATTCCCAATGTATTTTGGTTGTTTGTTTTGAGATTATTAACAGGTATCTTTGCAGGCTATGTGCCTAATTCCACAGCCTTGATTGCTAGTCAAGCCCCTCAGGAGAAATCAGGCTATGCCTTAGGGACCTTAGCAACAGGAGTAACAGCAGGTGCTTTGATTGGTCCTCTTATTGGTGGGGTATTGGCGGAGCTATTCGGTATTCGACAGGTCTTTTTACTTGTTGGCTGCATCTTGTTGCTTTGCTCTTTAATGACAGCCTTTTATGTCAAAGAAGATTTTGAACCCATTGAGCGATCACAAATGGTGCCTACCAAAGAAATCTTAAAGCAGGTAAAGAGTCGACAGATGATGTTAGGTTTATTTGTGACCAGCATGATTATTCAGATTTCGGCTCAATCAGTTGCTCCAATTTTATCACTTTATATTCGTCATTTAGGGCAATACGATAATTTGATGTTTGTGTCAGGCTTGGTGGTTTCAGCAATGGGATTTTCCAGTTTGTTGAGCAGCTCTTATTTAGGGAAGTTGGGAGATCGTTTCGGCAACCACCGTTTGCTTTTGTTAGCCTTGTTGTATAGTTTCATCATGTATTTTATGAGCGCCTTAGCCCAGACAAGTTTTCAGTTGGGATTGTTGCGTTTTGCCTATGGGTTTGGAGTAGGGGCTTTGATGCCTAGTATTAATTCCCTTCTTACCAAATTGACGCCAAAAGCAGGTATTTCCAGAGTTTTCTCTTATAATCAAATGTTTAGTAATATTGGTCAGGTCTTGGGCCCTTTTGTTGGGTCTCATGTTGCAGTTGTATTAGGTTATCGATCTGTTTTTTATGTGACTAGTTTGATTGTTTTTGTAAATTTAGTATGGAGTTTGCTTTTATTTAAAAAATATATCAAGGTTAAGGATATCGTGTGAGAATAAAAATTAATTTAGAATGTAGCCAGTGTGGCAGTAAGAATTATTTGACCAGTAAAAATAAGAGCAGTCATCCAGAAAAAATAAAAGTTCCTAAATACTGCCCCAAGGAGAGAAAAGTGACCCTACATGTTGAATCTTGATAAGATTTGTGTTAGAATGGTCAAGACAATAGTGGAGGAAATAACATGTACAACTTACTACTTACAATATTGCTCGTGTTATCGGTTTTACTTGTGATTGCTATCTTCATGCAACCTCAAAAAAACCCAAGTAGCAATGTTTTTGATAGCAGCGGTTCAGAAGCCTTGTTTGAACGTACAAAAGCTCGTGGCTTTGAAGCTTTCATGCAACGGTTCACAGCAGTTCTAGTATTTTTCTGGCTAGCAATTGCACTTGCGCTTGCCATTTTATCAAGTAAATAAGGAGTGAGCTTGACAGAATTAGTCTAGCTCATTTTTTTATCAATGAACGAGAGTGGCTCCTTCCACAAAATGAAACAGAAATAGAAATTAGGTACTATGAAAGAAAGAATTATGACTTACCTCAAGGAGTATGGCAAGTCAAATGTGAATGACTTGGCTGCGGCCTTGGAGATGGCTGGCGCTAAGCATTTTCCCAGCCTTATTAAAACCATTTCCAAAATGGAAAGTCAGGGGCTTTTACGATTTTCAAATGACGGTAGTCTGGCTCTTAGAAAAGAGCGTGAAAAGAAAAAAGAACCTACTATTCAGGGTGTTTTTCGTGCCAATAAAGCAGGCTTTGGTTTCTTGTTTGTTGATGAGAGTGAAGACGATATGTTTATTGGCCGCAATGATGTTGGCTATGCCATTGATGGTGATACTGTCGAAGTAGTGATTAAAAAGCCGGCTGACCGTCTTAAAGGCACAGCAGCTGAAGCTAAGGTCGTTGCTATTGTTGACCGTTCTTTAAAAACAGCTGTTGGAACCTTTATTTTAGATGATGAAAAACCGAAATATGCTGGTTATATCAAGTCTAAAAATCAAAAGATTCAACAAAAAATCTACATCAAAAAAGAGCCTGTTGTGCTGAAAGGCACTGAAATTATCAAGGTTGACATTGATAAATACCCGACACGTGGTCATGACTATTTTGTGGCCAGTGTGCGTGATATTGTGGGTCATCAAGGAGACGTTGGAATTGATGTCTTAGAAGTTCTCGAATCAATGGATATTGTATCAGAATTTCCAGAAGAGGTTTTGGCAGAGGCTGGTGCTATTCCAGAGACGCCTAGCGATAAAGACTTAGTAGGCCGTGTGGATTTGCGTCAAGAAAGGACAATTACCATTGATGGTGCTGATGCAAAAGATTTAGACGATGCCATTCATATCAAGTTACTGGATAACGGGAATTATGAACTTGGAGTGCATATTGCAGATGTCTCTTATTATGTGACAGAAGGGTCTGCCCTTGATAAGGAAGCTGTTAGGCGTGGTACTTCTGTCTATGTCACCGATCGTGTGGTGCCAATGTTGCCAGAACGGTTATCAAATGGTATTTGCTCCCTTAACCCTAACGTAGACCGCCTGACCCAATCAGCCTTGATGGAAATTAATGCTCAAGGGCATGTGGTCAATTATCAAATCTGTCAATCAGTGATTAAGACAACCTACCGAATGACTTATAGTGCGGTCAATGACATGATTGCAGGAGATGAAGAGGCACTTCAGGAATTCGCCAGCATTGCTGATGATGTGACCCTTATGGTGGCCTTGCATCGGATGTTGGAAGCCATGCGTTCAAAACGAGGCGCCCTAAATTTTGACACGCAAGAAGCTAAAATTATTGTAAATGACAAAGGAATGCCGGTCGATGTGGTGCTTCGTCAAAGGGGAATTGCCGAGCGGATGATTGAGTCCTTTATGTTGGCAGCTAATGAGTGCGTTGCGGAACATTTTGCAAAGGCTAAGTTGCCTTTTATCTATCGTATTCACGAAGAACCAAAGGCTGAAAAGCTTCAAAAATTCATTGATTATGCTGGCATCTTTGGTATTCAAATTCAAGGAACAGCCAACAAGATTTCTCAGGAAGCCTTGCAAGCCTTTATGGCAAAAGTGCAAGGTCAGCCGGGAGCCGAAGTGCTTAACATGATGCTCTTGCGTTCTATGCAACAGGCGAGGTATTCTGAACATAATCACGGCCATTACGGTTTGGCTGCAGAATACTACACCCACTTTACCAGTCCGATTCGTCGCTACCCTGACTTGTTGGTTCACCGCATGATTCGTGAGTACAATCAACCTAGTCAAGAAAAGCGTGACCATTTTGCCCAAGTCATTCCAGAATTGGCAACATCTTCTTCACAGTTAGAGCGTCGTGCCATTGATGCGGAGCGCGTGGTGGAAGCCATGAAGAAAGCAGAATATATGGCTGAGTATGTCGGTGAGGAATTTGATGGTCTCGTGGCCAGTGTGGTTAAGTTTGGTCTCTTTGTGGAGCTGCCAAACACTATTGAAGGTTTGATTCATATTACTAATCTTCCTGAATATTATCACTTTAATGAACGAACCTTGAGCCTTCAAGGTGAAAAATCAGGTAAGGTCTTTACAGTTGGGCAAGCCATTCGGGTGAAGCTGGTTAAGGCTGACAAGGAAACTGGTGACATTGACTTTGAGTATTTGCCAAGTGATTATGATGTGGTTGAAAAGATCACGACATCGAATAAAACAGGCCGAAGAGATCGTCGTCAAAAAGGGACATTGGATAAAGGGTCAAAGAAAAAAGATCCTAAGGAAATAGCTAGGGCAAAAGCTAAAGGCAAATCCAAAAAAGGTTCTAAAAAGCCATTTTACAAAGAACAAATAAAAAAGAAGAGTCGTAAAAGGAGTTAAGTATGGCAAAAGGTGAAGGCCAGTTACTAGCACAAAATAAAAAAGCTAGGCATGATTATCACATTGTTGAAACCATTGAAGCAGGTATTGTCTTAACAGGGACAGAAATTAAAAGTGTTCGTGCAGCCCGTATTCAACTGAAGGATGGCTTTGCTCAAATCAAAAATGGGGAAGCTTGGCTCGTTAATGTCCATATTGCTCCATTTGAGCAAGGTAATATCTGGAATACTGACCCTGAACGTACACGGAAACTTTTGCTCAAAAAACGTGAGATTACGCATCTGGCAAATGAACTCAAAGGGACTGGAATGACCTTGGTTCCTCTCAAAGTTTACCTTAAGGACGGCTTCGCCAAGGTGTTGGTTGGGCTAGCTAAAGGGAAACACGATTATGATAAACGCGAAAGCATTAAACGCCGTGAGCAGGATCGTGATATTAAACGCGTTATGAAAAGTGTGAATCATCGCTAATCATTTTTAGCCTGCTGAGTGATGAAGGACAGGAGTTGACGATGAGAAGCCCAACCTTTAGAAGCTGGTCTGGGCCTTATCGTCAATATTTTTAGCGTGTCGACCATCTTGAACGATTTTGAAATAGTTGTGATCATTAGTCATAAAGAGTGTCTATCAATGAACAAAGGAAATCGATTGATGACAAAATCTTTGATTGTTTTAAGAGAGGCAACTGCTAGACTTTTGGTAGTATTCTTAGCGTTTCTGGTAACGTGCCTGATTAAGGGAGAGCCAATTAGGTTACATTACATGGGACTGCTGATGATATTTATTCCCACCTTTATCTTCTCATTGTCAAAGACTAGGAAGAAAAAGTGTTTGAATCTTGGGCTAGCCTTTGTTGCTGTTTATGGATTAGGAAAATTGGTGGAGGCACTAACAGGACAGTTTTATTGGTCTGCGGTCACCTCTTTGCGAGTTTTGGTGGAAATAATAGTGGCGATTTTGTTTCTGATTTGGCTCTTGTTGAAACAAGCTTGTCCTACAAAAGCAGCAGAGCAAGACACAGCAGTGGGGAGTCAATCTGTTTTTGCTCTTCTAAAAAAGAAAAACTCCTGAAACACCATAAAACAAGCGTTTCAAGAGTTGGTTGACATCATGATCATTAAATCATTGTCGTTGGCACCTTCAAAAAATAGGGTTTGTCTACGTTCTGAGAAGAGGATAAGTGTCCCCTTCTTTTTTGACTTTTATTGTTTTTCTTTGATGATATAGACAGGTCTTTTTTTGGTTTCAAGGAATATTTTTGAGATGTATTTCCCGATAATGCCCATGCAAAAAATCTGAATGCCTCCCATAAATAAAATGATAGAGACGGTGCTAGCCCAACCAGATACAGGGTCACCAAAGAGTAATTTTCTAATGATGATAAATAAGATAGCTAGAATTGAAATTAAAAAGCTAAAAGTTCCTGTCCAGATAGCAATGGTCAGAGGCATTTCTGAAAAGTTGATAAAGCCATCCAAGGAATAGTGAAGTAGACTCCAAAAATTCCACTTACTTTTGCCATGCTGCCGCTGGCGATTATCAAAACTAATATAGGTCGTGCGATATCCTACCCAAGAAAAGATACCTTTTGAAAAGCGATTAACCTCTCCAAGTTCAAGAATGCTATCGACAACCTGTCTGGTCATTAACCGATAATCCCGCACTCCATTGACAATTTCGGTGTCTGACAAGCGATTGACAAGCTTATAAAATAAATTGGAACAAGCCGAACGAATCAGGGGTTCCCCCTGCCTATTTTGACGTCTGGTACCTACCACATCATAACCTTCCTTTAGCTTTGCATACATGAGCGGCAAAAGTTCAGGAGGATCTTGCAAATCAACATCCATGACGGTGATGAAATTGCCTTTGGCTTCTTCTAGTCCCGCTAAGAGCCCAGCTTCCTTGCCAAAATGGCGTGAAAAAGACAGGTAATGCACATTTGGAAAGCGAGCAGCTAAGTCACGCAGAATATCCAAGGTGCTATCCTTAGAGCCATCATCAACGAAAATGTATTCAAAAGCAAGTTGATTAGTCATTGATGTTTCTAGTTGCCGCATCTCTTCAAAATAAGGGAAAATGGTTTTTTCTTCATTGAAACAGGGGACAATGATGGATAATAGTGTCATAGGCTTCTCTTTCACATGGGACTTTAGGGCAATTGTAACACAAAAGTTGATATATTTCAAAATCCTGTCCATCATGGGAGTGGTTCGATCAAAAGGATAAAAAAGAAAGGAGCTGGGCAAAAAGTCCAACTCCTAATTTTATTTAATCTAGAATTGCAAGACGTAGTGGTTGATTGGCAGCTTTGTTCGCTTTTTAATCTTCAAAGATAGCCTAATCAACTGTGCGGGGGTGGGAAAACGAACTCTTTGTTGATTGCTATGAGTTCTTTCCAACTCCCTTCATAACATTAGTTGTTTAAATCAATCACTTCAATTTTGTAGCCGTCTGGATCTTGAATGAAGTAGTAGCGAGCAGATTTATCAGTCAGTCCTTTAATATCAGTCACAGGGAAACCTGCTTGACGATGCTTGTCATGGTCTGCTTCAAAGTTTTCAGAGCCAAGGGCGATATGACCATAACCATTTCCTAAGTCGTAGTCACCGTGACCATAATTGTAGGTCAATTCTAACTCATAGCTTTCTCCCTCTAAAGCCAAATAAACGAGAGTGAATTGACTATCTGGGAAGTCTCTACGACGGGTTTCCTTAAAGGGGAAAGCCTTGGTGTAAAAATCAACTGATTTGTCGAGATCTTTGACGCGGATACAGGTGTGTAATGCTTTCATATATTCTCCTTATTCAACTACTGAAATCACTTCTTCACGAGGTTTACGAACTTGAGCATGTTTAGGATCTCGTAGGCGATACCCCAGTGATAACATGCTAGCAATGCCTTCTTTTTCTAAATCAATCACATTGTGCTTGGCTAGAATATGATTGACCTTATCATAATGAAACCCTTCAATAGGACAGGAATCGATTCCTAGAAAGGCAGCTGTCATCATCATATTGCCAAGAGCGATATAGGTCTGCTTGGCAGTCCAATCAAAGAGCGCCCGAGGATTATCTGCCATATCCATATCCTCTTTTTGGAATGACTCGTAAAGTTTTAAACGACTTTCAAGCCCTTCTCCCTCTTGGATACCACGGCGTAAGAGGCTGTTTTTCATAGCAGGGCTATCATATCTTGCATTTTTTTCAGCAATTAAAAGGATAAAGTGGCTGGCTGTTTCCAGTTGATACTGGGCACCCCAGGCAAAGGGCTTGATTTCTTCTTTAATAGGCTTGTTGTCTAAAACGACAAAGCGCCAGCCTTCTAAGCCAACAGAAGAAGGGCTTAACCAAGCGGCATCAAGAATGAGGGTCAAATCCTCATCAGAAATCTTTTCTTCCTTATAAACACGAACGGCTGTTCTAAAGTGTAGCGCTTGTTGTAATTGGTGATGAATGGTTTGGTTCATACTACTACCTTCCTTTCGCGAGGGTTTGTTTGACCAGACGATATGGGCTTAGCCTTCAAAATAAAGTAATTTTTTTGGAGTATGGGTAAAGACTTCAAAGCCATTTTTAGTGACATGGCCACAATCTTCGATGCGCACGCCGACCTTACCTGGAATGTAAATACCAGGTTCAACAGAGAAGCACATGCCTTCTTCAAGCACCAAGTCATTGCCAGCCATGATAGACGGAAATTCATGCACATCCATACCAATACCATGCCCCAAACGGTGGTTGAAGTACTCACCGTAACCAGCTTTTTCAATAATTTGACGAGCGGCAGCATCCACTTGAGCTGCTGTAACACCTGGTTTGATAAAGTCAATAGCTGCTTGATGTGCTTCTAGGCAGAGATTGTACATGTCAATTTTAAATTGATCAGGCTTACCAACGGCCACAGTTCTGGTCATATCACTGGTGTAGCCCAAGGTTTCAACCCCTAAGTCAAAGAGAAGTAGGGCATTGTTTTCAATGTTATTCGTTCCAGGAATACCATGGGGATTGGCTGCATTATTACCCGTTAAGACCATAGTGTCAAAGCTCATTTTGTTAATGCCTTGTTTTTTCATTTCAAACTCAATTTGAGCGATGATGTCTGTTTCGGTAAGGTCCAAGGAAATGTTGTCAAAACCAACTTGAACAGCCTTATCAGCGAACTGCCCAGCAATCATCATTTTCTCAATTTCATCAGCCGATTTGATGAGGCGCATGCCTTGGACATAAGGGGTTAAATTGTTAAAGTGTCCCGAAAAGACTGTTTGCAAGCCATGAAATTTGTTGACATTGAGGTGATCAAATTCGGCATAAATGGTTTTTGCCGCTGTATTTGGTAAAACTGCTTTGATTTTTTCCCAAGGATTTTCAGAGTCAACATAACCAAAAACGGGGAAATCAACAGCCTGACTAGCTCTTGCTACTTCAAGAGCAGGTACGAAAAGTACAGGAGCCAAATCTTGATAAACAAAGAGGAATAATTGCCTTTCATGGGGGTCACAAAAGAATCCAGTCAAGTAATTGATGGTCACAGGATCTGAAAAAATAGCCAGTTCAGCTCCCTTTTGGTCAAGATACAAACATATTTGGTCTAATTTTGTCATAGGAAAACCTTCTTTCTGCCTACTATTTTTTCAAAAAAAGCTTAAAAAATCAAGCTTTTGCTCAATCTTTGAAAACTTTTTCAAAAATCAACCTTTAATACTTGAAAGTGGTTACAAATAATGCTAAAATATTTTTTGAAAGCGTAATTTTCAAATAGAAAGGAAGATAAAGAATGAATACAGATGATACCATCACGATTTACGATGTTGCCCGTGAAGCTGGTGTTTCAATGGCAACCGTTAGTCGTGTTGTTAATGGCAACAAAAACGTTAAGGAAAACACACGTAAGAAAGTTTTAGAAGTCATTGACCGCTTAGATTATCGTCCAAATGCTGTCGCGCGTGGACTTGCCAGCAAAAAAACAACAACAGTTGGTGTTGTGATTCCTAATATTGCAAACAGTTACTTTTCTATCTTAGCCAAAGGTATTGATGATATTGCCGCTATGTATAAATATAATATTGTGCTTGCCTCCAGTGATGAGGATGATGACAAGGAGGTTAACGTTGTTAACACTCTCTTTGCTAAGCAGGTGGACGGTATTATTTTTATGGGGCATCACTTGACTGAAAAGATTCGTGCGGAATTCTCACGTTCACGGACACCGATTGTTTTGGCAGGAACCGTAGACCTCGATCATCAACTACCAAGTGTTAATATTGACTATAAAGCAGCTGTCTCAAATGTGGTTGATATTTTAGCGGAAAACCATATGAGCATTGCTTTTGTATCTGGTCCTCTCATTGATGACATCAATGGCAAGGTACGCTTAGCGGGCTACAAAGAAGGTTTGAAGCAAAACAAACTAGATTTCAAAGAAGGGCTTGTTTTTGAAGCAAATTACTCTTATAAGGAAGGCTTTGAACTAGCACAACGCGTGATTAATTCAGGGGCAACAGCAGCTTATGTTGCTGAGGATGAATTGGCAGCAGGCCTTTTAAATGGCTTATTTGAAGCAGGTAAACGTGTGCCAGAAGACTTTGAAATCATCACAAGCAACGATTCGCCAGTGGTTCAATACACTCGTCCAAACTTGAGTTCTATCAGTCAACCCGTTTACGATTTGGGAGCTGTCAGCATGCGCATGTTGACTAAAATCATGAACAAAGAAGAATTGGAAGAAAAAGAAATTCTCTTGAACCACGGCATCAAAAAACGTGGTACAACCAGACAAGGTTAGCTGTAGGCTAGGTTCTTGCGATTAAGAGGGCAGAACCAGCACAGGCTATCTTGTGTCCAATCTAGGAAGAGACTCGGTGTCTTTTCTTTGATTCAAGTAAGATAGATAGAGGTTGGGGAAAATCTTATCCCAGCCTTTTTTAGGAGAGCAGTAATGGCAAATCAATTGGTCATGCAAGCTTTTGAATGGTACCTTCCTGCAGATGGTAACCATTGGAAAGTATTGAAAGAAAGTATTCCACAATTACAGACTTTAGGAGTAAGCGAACTCTGGCTTCCTCCTGCTTTTAAAGGGACTGGTATTAATGATGTGGGGTATGGTGTTTATGATTTATTTGACCTAGGTGAATTTGAGCAAAATGGCACAGTGGTTACAAAATATGGTAGTAAACAAGAGTATCTCGAACTTATTGCAGCTTTGAAAGAAGCGGCAATCAAACCAATCGCAGATATTGTACTCAATCATAAGGCTAATGGCGATCATAAGGAACGTTTTTTTGTCACCAAAATGAATCCTCAAAATCGTCAGGAAGCTCTAACAGAACCTTATGAAATTGAAGGTTGGACTGGTTTTGATTTTCCGGGTCGAAATGGTTGCTATAATGATTTTAAATGGCATTGGTACCATTTCACAGGTATTGATTATGATGCCAAGAATAATGAAACTGGCATTTACATGATTACAGGTGACAATAAAGGGTGGGCTAACAATGACTTGATTGACGATGAAAATGGCAATTTTGATTACCTTATGTATAATGACTTGGATTTCAAACACCCAGAAGTGATTCAAAATTTACAGGATTGGGTTAAGTGGTTTATTGAGACAACTGGCATTGAAGGTTTTCGTCTAGATGCTGTTAAACATATTGATTCTTATTTTATTCAAACCTTCATCAATGATATTCGAGCACAAATAAAACCTGATCTCATTGTTTTTGGGGAGTATTGGAAATCAGACCAAGAGTCCATGGAAGACTACTTGGAAGCGACTAATGAACAGTTTGCCTTGGTAGATGTTAGTCTTCACATGTCTTTCTTTAACGCAAGTCATCAAGGAAAAGATTTTGATTTAACGCGTATCTTTGAAGGAAGTTTAGTGGCTAGTAGACCTGACTTAGCTATTACTTTTGTTGAAAATCATGACACGCAACGTGGGCAAGCATTGGAATCAACGGTTGAAGATTGGTTTAAACCTCTGGCCTATGGTTTAATTCTCTTGCGCCAAGAAGGCAAACCTTGTCTGTTTTATGGAGACTATCATGGTATCTCGGGGGACTTTGCTCAAGCTAGTTTTAAAGAAGTGTTGGACAAACTCACTTTCCTTAGGAAAGAAGCCGTTTATGGCCAACAGGTAGATTATTTTGATCATGCCAATTGTATCGCCTGGACCTGTCTAGGTGATGACGAACACCCGCATCCGCTTGCGGTTATTCTGTCAAATGGTGATGAAGGCTGGAAGCATGTGGCAATCGGTCAAGACTTTGTTGGTCAAACCTTTGTCGACTACTTGGGGCACTGCCAAGAAAGGCTTGTAGTGGCAGAAGACGGTTGGCTTGACATTAAAGTAGGAGCAGGCTCAATCTCAGCTTGGCTGCCAGAAGGAACATTCTCTTAGCATCAGAAAATCAGTCTTCGGGCTGATTTTTACTTATCTTAGTGAAAAATACTGCAAAATGAGCTATAATAGTGGTTATGAAAGTCCTATTGTATTTAGAAGCAGAAAATTATTTAAGAAAATCAGGAATTGGACGTGCTATCAGGCATCAAGCCAAGGCCTTGTCATTGGTTGGACAAGACTTTACCACTGACCCGAGTGACCATTATGACTTGGTTCATCTCAACACCTATGGCTTAAAGAGTTGGTTCTTAATGACTAAAGCTCAAAAAGCAGGTAAAAAAGTGATAATGCACGGTCACTCCACAGAAGAAGATTTCAGGAATTCCTTTATTTTGTCAAATCTCTTGTCTCCCTTGTTTAAAAAATACCTCTGCCAATTTTACAATAAGGCAGATGCGATTATTACCCCTACACGTTACTCTAAGTCCTTAATAGAGCATTACGGGGTAAAAACCCCTATTTTTGCAGTGTCTAATGGGATTGACTTAGATCAATATGGAGCAAATCCTGAAAAAGAAGCTGCTTTTCGTCGTTATTTTGATATTAAAGAAGGCGAAAAGGTAGTGATGGGAGCAGGATTGTTTTTCCTTAGAAAAGGAATTGATGACTTTGTCAAGGTTGCTCAAGCTATGCCAGATGTGCGTTTTATCTGGTTTGGGGAGACCAATAAATGGGTCATTCCTGCTCAAGTTCGTCACCTTGTAAACGGCAACCATCCTAAAAACCTTATTTTCCCAGGTTATATCAAAGGGGAAGTTTATGAGGGGGCTATGACGGGTGCCGATGCCTTTTTCTTCCCAAGTCGTGAAGAAACAGAAGGCATTGTTGTTTTAGAAGCCTTAGCTAGTCGTCAGCACCTTGTTTTACGTGATATCCCAGTTTACAATGGTTGGGTTGATCAAAATAGTGCTGAATTAGCAACTGATCTTGCAGGTTTTATCCAAGCTTTGACCAAAGTCTTAGCTGGTGACAGCAACAAAATTGACGCTGGTTACAAGGTTGCCCAAAGTCGGCGCCTAGAAACAGTTGGTCAAGCATTAGTAGATGTCTATAAAAAAGTAATGGAGTTATAAGATGCGTGTAGGTCTATTTACAGATACCTATTTTCCACAAGTTTCTGGAGTTGCCACGAGCATTCGTACCTTAAAAGAAGAGCTTGAAAAAGAAGGCCACGAAGTTTATATTTTTACCACCACTGATAGGGAGGTCAAACGCTTTGAAGACCCAACGATTATTCGACTACCAAGCGTTCCTTTTGTATCTTTTACGGATAGGCGGGTAGTTTATCGAGGGTTGATTTCTTCTTATAAAGTTGCTAAGCAGTATGACCTTGATATTATTCATACCCAGACAGAATTTAGCCTCGGGTTATTAGGAAAAATGGTGGGCAAGGCCTTGCGAATTCCTGTTGTCCATACATATCATACTCAGTATGAAGACTATGTTAGCTATATTGCTAATGGTAAAATTATTCGACCAAGCATGGTCAAACCCCTTCTTAGGGGTTATTTAAAGGATTTGGATGGGGTTATTTGTCCAAGTAGAATTGTCCTCAACTTGCTGGAAGGTTACGAAGTAACTATCCCTAAGCGCGTTATCCCGACAGGCATTCCCTTGGAAAAATACATTCGTGATGATATTAAAGCAGAAGATGTTGCTAGTTTAAAAGAGGAATTGGGCATTGCTGCTGATGAAACCATGTTGTTGAGCTTATCACGGATTTCTTATGAAAAAAATATACAGGCGATCATTAGTCAAATGCCGACAGTCTTAGCTGAAAATACAAAGATAAAACTTGTCATTGTAGGAGATGGTCCATACTTAGAGACCTTAAAAGACTTGGCGATACACCTAAATGTTGAGCAGCATGTAACTTTTACAGGTATGGTTCCTCATGATAGAGTTGCCTTCTATTACAAAGCTTGTGATTTCTTCATCTCTGCCTCAACCAGTGAAACCCAAGGCTTGACCTATATCGAAAGTTTGGCTAGTGGAAAGCCTATTATTGCACATGGCAATCCTTACTTAGATGATGTGATTACAGACAAGATGTTTGGTACCCTTTATTATGCTGAATCAGAGTTAAGCGATGCTATTATTGATGCTATTTTAGAAACACCAGCTATGGACAGTCAATTATTAGAGGAAAAGCGTTATGAAATTTCTGCCCAGCATTTTGGTAAGTCCATTTACACCTTCTATTTAGATACTTTGATTGCTAGAAACAATAAGGAAACCCAAAAGCTGAGTCTTTACCTCAATCATTCTGGTAAAAGCAGTTCCTTGAAATTAATGCGAGGGGCCATTCGTCTACCTAAAAGAGCTGTTAAGGCGACAGCTCTGACCTCTGCGAAAGTGGTTAAGGCACCTCTCAAGTTGGTTAATGCTATCAAAGATTTTCTTGATTAAGGCTTGTAAATTTTTGAAAACTTGCTATAATAATCTTGAAGACAAGTTAGAGGGAACAGAACCTTTTAAGCGAGTGCTGGTTGGTGGAAAGAGCACAAAGGTGGTTAATCTAATACTCCTTCCTGGTTTTTATGTAAACATAAAAGGGTGGCTCCCTTATCGCCAATAGAGGTGCAAGGCATGTTTTTTTGTCCTGCATAAATTAAGGTGGAACCACGCTGATTGCGTCCTTTGGGATGCGGTCAGTTTTTTATTTTGGAAGTCTCACAATATTCTTTTTGAAAAAGGATGGAAGAATATTATCACAACTATCAAGAACTTAGTATCACTGCATCTAGATTGAGTTAGTTCTTCACCAACCTCTTGTTCCTAACTTGTTTTACTGTCCATGTTTAAGTGGAAATCTTAACTGACTTAAAGGAGAAAGCAAATGATTAAGATTACTTTTCCAGATGGCGCCGTGCGTGAATTTGAATCTGGCGTAACAACGTTTGAGATTGCTGAGTCAATCAGTAAATCTTTGGCTAAAAAAGCTTTGGCTGGTAAATTCAATGGCCAACTGATTGACACAACTCGTGCCATTAAAGAAGATGGCAGCATTGAAATTGTAACACCTGATCACGAAGATGCTTATGATGTCCTTCGTCATTCAGCAGCCCACTTATTTGCCCAAGCTGCAAAACGTTTGTTCCCAAATCTGCATTTGGGTGTTGGCCCTGCCATTGCAGAAGGTTTTTACTACGATACAGATAATGCTGAAGGACAAATTTCAAACGAAGATTTGCCACGTATCGAAGCTGAAATGCAAAAAATCGTGAAAGAAAACTACCCATGTATCCGTGAAGAAGTAACCAAAGAAGAAGCTTTGGAACTGTTCAAAGACGATCCTTACAAGATAGAATTGATTAATGAACATGCTGGTGCTGGCTTGACCGTTTACCGTCAAGGTGAATTTGTGGATCTTTGCCGTGGCCCCCATGTGCCGTCAACAGGACGCATTCAAGTCTTTCATCTTCTAAACGTTGCTGGTGCATACTGGCGTGGTAACAGCGACAACAATATGATGCAACGTGTCTATGGGACTGCTTGGTTTGACAAAAAAGATCTCAAAGCTTACTTGACTCGTCTTGAAGAAGCGAAAGAACGTGATCACAGAAAACTTGGTAAAGAGCTTGATTTGTTTATGATTAGCCAAGAAGTTGGTCAAGGCTTGCCATTCTGGCTACCAGATGGAGCAACTATTCGTCGTACACTTGAACGCTATATCACAGACAAGGAATTGGCTTCAGGCTATCAACACGTTTACACACCACCGCTTGCTTCTGTGGAATTGTATAAGACATCAGGTCACTGGGAGCACTACCAAGAAGACATGTTTCCTGTGATGGACATGGGAGATGGGGAAGAATTTGTCCTTCGTCCAATGAACTGCCCACACCATATTCAAGTTTATAAAAATCATGTGCATTCTTATCGTGAGTTGCCTATTCGTATCGCTGAACTTGGAATGATGCACCGTTATGAAAAATCAGGTGCCCTATCTGGCTTGCAACGGGTACGTGAAATGACCTTGAATGATGGTCACATTTTCGTGACACCAGAACAAATTCGTGATGAATTTAAACGCACGCTTCAGTTGATTATTGACGTTTACGAAGATTTCAACTTGACCGATTACCGTTTTCGTTTGTCATACCGTGATCCAGAAGATACTCATAAATATTATGACAATGACGAAATGTGGGAAAATGCGCAAGCCATGCTAAAAGGTGCCATGGATGACATGGGGGTAGACTACTTTGAAGCAGAAGGTGAAGCAGCTTTCTATGGGCCAAAATTAGATATTCAAGTGAAAACAGCTCTTGGTAACGAAGAAACCCTATCAACCATTCAGTTGGACTTCTTGTTGCCAGAACGTTTTGACCTCAAATATATTGGTGCTGATGGTGAAGAACACCGTCCAGTCATGATTCACCGTGGGGTCATTTCAACCATGGAACGTTTCACTGCTATCTTGATTGAAACTTATAAGGGTGCTTTCCCAACTTGGTTAGCGCCACACCAAGTGACTGTGATTCCAATTTCAAATGAAGCCCACATTGACTATGCTTGGGAAGTGGCAAAAATCCTTCGTGACCGAGGTGTACGTGCAGATGTCGATGACCGTAACGAAAAAATGCAATACAAGATTCGTGCCTCTCAAACCAGCAAAATTCCTTATCAATTGATTGTTGGGGATAAAGAAATGGAAGAGAAATCAGTTAACGTTCGCCGCTATGGTAGCAAGGCAACTCATACTGAATCTGTGGAAGAATTTGTGGAAAACATCTTGGCAGACATTGCTCGCAAGTCACGTCCAGATGCACAATAATAAAAGTCCTCTGGACTTATCAGAACGTAGGTAAATTCCATTTTTAGAAGGTGTCAATGACAATGATTTAATGATCATGATGTCAACTAACTCTTGAAACGCATATGTTATCGTGTTTCAGGAGTTTTTCTTTCTCAAAAACAAGCAAGCGGTTGCATTGTCTTTCTCATAGTGTTATAATAAATTGTTTAGTAACGTTGTTGAGATGATAACAGAAATGAGGAATGGTAAATGGTCATGATAGAAGTGTCCCACCTTCAGAAAAATTTTTCCAAAACCATTAAAGAGCCAGGGTTAAAGGGAGCTCTAAAGTCCTTTGTTCATCCCCAAAGAGAAACCTTTGAGGCGGTTAAAGACCTATCTTTTGAGGTGCCTAAAGGGCAAATTTTAGGTTTCATTGGAGCCAATGGTGCTGGAAAATCAACCACTATTAAGATGTTAACAGGTATTTTAAAGCCGACATCGGGTTATTGTCGGATTAATGGTAAAATCCCACAAGATAATCGCCAAGACTATGTGAAAGACATAGGAGCTGTTTTTGGTCAACGGACACAACTGTGGTGGGATTTGGCCTTGCAGGAGACCTATGCCGTTTTAAAAGAAATTTACGATGTGCCTGAAAAAGATTTTCGTAAGCGCATGGATTTTTTAAATGAGGTTTTGGACCTGAATGAGTTCATTAAGGATCCTGTACGAACCTTATCACTTGGTCAGCGTATGCGAGCTGATATTGCTGCTTCCTTGCTACATAATCCTAAAGTATTGTTTTTAGATGAGCCTACCATTGGGTTAGATGTTTCGGTGAAGGATAATATTCGGCGTGCCATTACGCAAATTAATCAAGAAGAAGAGACAACTATTTTACTGACGACTCATGATTTGAGCGATATTGAACAACTGTGCCATCGCATTATCATGATTGATAAAGGACAAGAGATTTTCGACGGGACAGTACCCCAAATGAAACAAGCTTTCGGGAAAATGAAGAGCTTGTCTTTTGAATTGAAGCCAGGGCAGGAGCAAGTGGTCTCACAGTTTATGGGCTTACCTGACATCACAGTGGAACGGCATGAGCTTAGTTTAGACATTCAGTATGACAGTTCGCGTTATCAAACAGCGGACATTATTCAAAAAACCATGGCTGATTTTGTGGTTAGGGATTTGAAGATGACTGATGTTGATATTGAGGATATTGTTCGTCGTTTCTACCGAAAGGAGCTTTAAGATGTGGTCATTTTGGAAACGCTATAGCCCCTTTCTCAGTGCAGGAATTCAGGAATTAATAACCTATCGCGTTAATTTCTTTTTGTATCGTATTGGAGATGTCATGGGGGCTTTTGTGGCTTATTACCTCTGGAAGGCTGTTTTTGATTCGTCCAAGCAATCCTTGATTAATGGTTTCACCCTTTCTGACATGACCTTTTACATTATCATGAGTTTTGTGACCACTTTACTGACCAAATCCGATAGTTCCTTTATGATTGGTGAAGAAGTGAAAGATGGTTCTATCATCATGCGCCTGCTTCGTCCCGTCCATTTTGCAGCCTCTTATCTCTTTATGGAAATTGGTTTTCGCTGGATTGTGCTAATAAGTGTCGGCTTCCCTTTTTTATTGGTCTTAACTGGCATTAAAGTCATGGCAGGGCTATCCATCTTGCAAGTTTTGGCCAGTAGTTTTCTTTATTTAGTTAGCCTTTTATTAGCTTTTTTAATCAATTTTTATTTCAATATTTGTTTTGGCTTCTCAGCATTTGTTTTTAAAAATCTTTGGGGATCTAATTTATTGAAAAATGCCTTGGTTGCCTTTATGTCAGGTAGTTTGATTCCACTGGCTTTTTTTCCTAAAATGGTTTCGACGGTGCTTAGTTTTCTACCGTTTTCCTCTTTGGTTTACACGCCAGTTATGATTGTAATTGGGAAATATAGCCTTAGTCAGATAATGGTGGCCCTAGGTTTGCAAATTGTTTGGTTACTGGTGATGGTAGTCTTATCGCAAGTCATCTGGAAAAAGGTTCAGTACCATTTAACAATTCAAGGAGGCTGAGATGGCAAAATTAAGACGCATGCATGCGATTTTTATCAAACAGTACCTCAAACAAATTATGGAATATAAGGCTGATTTTGTGGTGGGAGTGCTAGGTGTTTTTCTCACTCAGGGACTTAATCTGCTCTTTTTATCGGTACTTTTCCAACATATCCCTTCTTTAGAAGGCTGGACTTTTGAACAAATTGCGTTTATTTATGGCTTTTCTTTGATTCCAAAGGGGATTGATCACCTCTTTTTTGACAACCTTTGGGCCTTGGGGCAACGGCTTGTCAAAAAAGGTGAATTTGACAAGTACCTCACTAGACCAATTAGTCCTTTGTTTCATGTTTTGGTTGAAACTTTTCAAGTGGATGCCCTGGGTGAATTATTGGTTGGGGTGATCCTATTAGTGACCACTGCTGGTAGTATCGCATGGACTCTTCCTAAGGTGCTCTTGTTTATTCTGGTTATTCCTTTTGCGACCTTGATTTATACCTCTTTAAAAATTGCGACCGCCAGCATTTCTTTTTGGACCAAGCAGTCTGGAGCAGTTATCTATATTTTTTACATGATCAATGACTTTTCCAAATACCCTATGTCCATTTACCATTCCTTTTTGCGGTGGTTAATCAGTTTTGTCATTCCCTTTGCTTTTACAGCTTATTACCCTGCTTCTTATTTTTTAACAGGTCAGCACCTGTTCTTTAATATTGGAGGGTTGGTAGTGGTGTCGTTACTGGTATTTGCCTTGTCGCTCAAATTTTGGAAATGGGGCCTAGATGCTTATGAAAGTGCAGGTTCTTAGAAAAATTGGCATCAGAACAAGTAGGACACTTTTAATTAAAACAGATCACTAAAAAACCATAACTGAAATAAGGTCGTTCGAGACGGTTTCAGTTGTGGTTTTTAGGTTCTTTTTTTGAAGTTATGTCAAGACTTCTATGGCTGGCTATAATAAATTGTTATATTCCTGTTGATATCATCTTGTCTGTTGACAACAGAAGGATTTTCACCAGTGAAGAAAAAGAGTGCTTGTTGAGCATGGGTGATCTGGGCGACTTCTTTGATCAGTTGGTCAAAAACCTTTTCAGACTGGAGACTTTTGTCGCTGTAAGCTTTTAGTAATTGATTTCCCTTTGCTAATTCTTCTTTATTTCCTGAAGGTGATTGATGAATTTCTCAGTCCCCCTGAAGATCAGAGATACGAAAACTAGGGACATCAGGTTGCATGCTGAGATCAGAATTATAGAGATCTGCAAAAATTTCTTTAAAATGCAAATCAATTTCTACGGTTAGATTTAGGTAATCAAGGCGATAATGGTTGGCCATATCCTTACGGTAATTGTCATTTAATTCACGTTCTGCAATGAGGTAACTCATATTATCCTCATATTTAGTGGCATAAGGGGAGATAATAGAAGGGGTCTAGAGTCTCTAAATTAGAGCTTGTAAAGCTGTTGTTTTTGAAGCATAGTCTTTTACTCAATCCTTAATGAGGGAGGGTTATGGCGGATTTGTGTTATTGTTTCCTTGATGCCACCTTGTTCTGTGGTCAAGGCTTGCTTGGAAGGTGTTATCAGTAAAGTGATGCTGACAGCAAAACTGACTAGAAGTTTGGCAGCTGAATGAGATTTCTTCATGAAAATACCACGTTAACGATCTAGTCATTTGCCAATAAAATTCACATTAAAAGCAAAGTGTCAGAAGATAGAAGGTTTATTAAAAAATATCCATTGGGGCCTTAGGGGGATCACTACCAGGCATAAGCATTAGTAGGTGCTTGCAAATAATCTAGCCATAGCTTGTTTTTTAGTCGGCAAAGAGTAACAGAAATACCTGTCATATCAAGGCTGGTCATGAATTTTCCATTTTTGATAAAGGGGAGATGAAGCCCTTCTAGGTCTAATAATTGATGAATATCATTAAGAAAGATAGCTTGCTCTAACTCAGTTGTCGTCCCCAAATTATTGACAAGCAGGATAAAATGTTCCCCCTCTTGCCAGTGGAATTTGATTTGAAGTTTGTTGATGATTTCCACAGCCAGATGCTCTGAGGACATAAAAGGAACAGTGCGGTAGCCTTCTTCACCATGGATACCGATACCATAGGAAATCTGGCTATCAGGCAATTCAAAAAGTGGTCGTGGTGCATTTGGTAAGCTAGCTGATTTGGTTGCAAAACCGATGGTGGCAATCTCAGTAGCTAGGTCAAAGGCTAGTTCTTCCAAATTGTCCAAACTCGCTCCCTTTTGAGCGGCAGCGCCCAGTATTTTGTGGAGCAAAATAGTTCCAGCTAAGCCACGATGCCGCATTTGAAATTGCTTTTTGGGTTCAACCGAAATATCATCATGGGAAATGATGTATTTAATACGGTGGCCTTCTTGCCGTGCCAGATGAATGGCTTGGCTAAATTCACGAATATCGGCTTCAAAATTTTTGATAATGACAAAGACGCCCTTACCTTTATCAAGGAATCGCAGGGCTTCTAAGATGTCTGTGGCAGTAGGTGGGGTAAAAATATCGCCATAAATAGCGGCTGAGAGCATGCCATCCCCAACAAAGCCTGAATGGGCAGGTTCGTGTCCAGATCCTCCTCCAGATAAAATGGGAATCAGCTCATCATCGAGATGTCTATTGTAAATAATAGGTAAGTCCTGTAATTGAGCTAAGTGGGGATGAGCTGCTAAGACACTTGCCATATATTGGGAAATCAGGTTTTGGGTTTGATTTAAGATAGTTACCATAATGTTTTCCTTGTCTAACGAATGCTGGCTAAAATAAGCTGTTTGAAATAAGGGAGATAAAGCTTGGGCTCGTCCTGACTAACATAACCTTTAAGCATATCTGCCAGTGCTCTTGCATGGTAATGGGTTAAAAAGGCGAGGTAGTCAGAATCATCGGATTGGCTCATTTCCTGACTTTGGTATTCAGAAATGATTTTAGCCATTAAGACCTGGCAGTAGTCGACAAAGTAGCTGTAAAAGTCGTTTTGACCCTTGATGTCAAATAGTTGAGCATAAAACGTTTTGTTGCGTTCAAAATAAAAGAGCAACTCTTCTAACAGTTGAAAACCACTGATGTAATTGAGATTGTGTGTGACCTGTTCCTGAAGTTCAGTCTCAAAAATCCAGTCTAACAGTTCGTACTTATCCAGAAAATGATTGTAGAAGGTTTGCCGCCTGATTTGGGCTTGATCCATAATATCAACCACTGAAATTTTATCGAAACTTTTCACCGCCAGTTGTTTTTTGAAAGCCTTGGCAATTTTTTTCTTGGTAATGAGAGATGTTGCCATAAGTAATCCTTTACATGAAATATCTTCTGCCATTATACCTTATCAAAGGTATTTTAGAAAGAAAAGGGACAAATCTGATCATTTGTCCCTTACGTTTTTTGTTTGGCTATTTTATAATGAAAGCGTAAACAAAAAATCGGAGGAAGACCTATGAAAAAAATTATGAACGATGCCACTCAGATTGTGGATGACATGCTACAAGGACTTGCCTATATGCATGATGACTTGGTGGAACGCCTAGATGGCTTTGATGTCATTGTTCGTAAGGCAGAAAAAACAGGCAAAGTAGCTCTTATCTCAGGTGGTGGTTCTGGACACGAACCGTCCCATGCTGGTTTTGTTGGCGAAGGCATGCTTTCAGCAGCTATTTGTGGGGCGGTCTTTACCTCTCCAACTCCAGACCAAATTTTGGAAGCCATCAAGGCAGCTGATGAAGGTGCAGGTGTCTTTATGGTTATCAAAAATTATTCAGGCGATATTATGAATTTTGAAATGGCACAAGAATTAGCAGAAATGGAAGGCATTGATGTTGCCAGTGTTGTCGTTGATGATGATATTGCGGTTGAAAATAGCCTTTACACTCAAGGTCGTCGTGGGGTTGCGGGAACCATTCTTGTTCATAAAATTTTGGGACATGCTGCGCGTCAAGGCAAGTCATTAGCAGATATTAAAGCTTTGGCTGATGAATTAGTACCCAACATTAAAACCATTGGTCTAGCTCTGTCTGGAGCGACTGTACCTGAAGTTGGTAAACCTGGCTTTGTGCTTGAAGATGATGAATTTGAATACGGTGTTGGGATTCACGGTGAACCAGGCTACAAGAAAGAAAAACTGCAGTCATCAGCAGTCTTAGCTAAAGAATTGGTAGACAAATTGGCAGATAGCTTTGACATGAGTGTTGGCCAGCACTATGGCGTCTTGGTCAATGGTTTAGGGGCTACACCATTAATGGAACAATATGTCTTTGCGAATGATGTGGCTAAACTATTAGCAGAAAAAGGTGTGACGGTTAGCTTCAAGAAAATTGGTGACTACATGACATCTATTGACATGGCTGGTTTATCCTTGACCTTGATTAAACTTGACAAGGACGAATGGACAGAAGCCCTTCAATCAGACGTTATTACACCAGCTTGGTAAGGAGGAAATCATGCAAGCACAAGACGCAATCAAATGGATGACCTTGTTTAATGAGAAAATTCAGGTGAACAAGGATTACCTGAGTCAATTGGATACACCTATCGGAGATGGAGACCACGGTGGGAATATGGTCCGCGGCATGACTGCGGTCATGGAAAATCTTGACAGTAAGGAATTTGCTAGTGCAAAAGAGGTGTTTAAGGTCGTTGCTATGCAATTATTAGGTAAAGTTGGTGGCGCTTCAGGACCCTTGTATGGTTCTGCCTTTATGGGACTTTCAAAAGCTAGTGAGGATAGCAATTTAGCGGACGCTTTGCAGGCTGGATTGGACATGATCCAAAAACGTGGTAAGGCAGAAGTGGGTGAGAAAACCATGGTAGATGTTTGGACACCTGTTATCGAGGCCTTGAAAAATGATGGGCTAACCAAGGATGTAGTTGAAGGAGCTGTTTTAGCCACAAAAGATATTCAAGCTACCAAAGGACGGGCCTCTTATGTTGGGGAACGTTCAGTAGGTCATATTGATCCAGGTTCCTTTTCATCAGGTCTTTTATTTGAAGCCATGTTGGAAGCAGAGGTGGTTTAATGTCAGATTTGGGAATTATTATTGTATCGCATTCTAAAAACATTGCTCAGGGGGTTGTTGATCTGATTTCAGAGGTAGCAACAGATGTTGCCATTACCTATGTTGGAGGTACCGAAGATGGTGGTATTGGCACAAGCTTTGACCAAGTTCAAGCTATCGTGGATACCAACCCTAAGGATGACTTATTGGCTTTCTTTGATCTTGGATCAGCCCGTATGAATATCGAAATGGTTTCGGATTTTTCTGACAAGTCCATTACCTTAAATGTGGTTCCCATTGTCGAAGGAGCCTACACAGCTGCAGCTCTTATTCAGGCTGGTGCAGACAAGGAGGCTATTTTAAGTCAGTTAGAAGAATTAGCTATCAATAAATAGCAAGGAGCTTATCATGAATTTTATTGGTGAACTTTTGGGAACATTTATCTTAGTTTTACTAGGAGACGGCGTCGTTTCGGCCTGTGTTTTAAATAAAACGAAGGCTCAAAATAGTGGCTGGATTGCTATTGTTTTAGGCTGGGGAATTGCTGTAACCGTAGCAGTTTATATTAGTGGCTTTATGAGTGGTGCCCATTTAAACCCAGCAGTGACCCTTGCCATGGTGGCTGTCGGCTCCTTACCATGGTCACAAGTATTAACCTATCTTGTGGCTCAATTCCTTGGAGCCATGCTTGGAGCTCTAGTTCTCTATCTGCATTACTACCCATATTGGAAGGAAACCAAAGATGCTGGTACGATTTTAGCATGTTTCTCAACTGGACCAGCTATTCGTCACACTTGGTCAAATCTTTTTGGAGAAGCCCTAGGAACAGCTGTTTTAGTCATTACAGTAATGGCCATTGGCCCTAATAAGGTGGCTGCTGGTTTTGGTCCTTTAATCGTTGGTGTCGTGGTAATGGCAGTTGGTTTCTCACTTGGAGCAACGACAGGTTATGCCATCAACCCAGCGCGTGACCTCGGACCACGCATCATGCATGCCTTACTTCCAATCCCAAATAAGGGAGATTCTGATTGGTCATACGCTTGGATTCCAGTTTTAGGACCAATCCTTGGTGGGGTTGCAGGTGCCTTGATTTATCAACTGATTTTAAACATGATGTAATCACAGCAAAAGTTGAGTCTGAAGGCTCAGCTTTTTTTGGTGGCTAAGGAGCGTTCTTTTATAGATTTTCCCTTTCTTTGTCTCTAAGCTTTCAGTATAATAAAGTTATCCAACATGGAAAAATAGGTTGACAATAAGAAGATTACTAGCTGTCATGATTGCGTGCAACCAAAAGTTACCCAAAACCAGTCTTGTAGTTAATGTGATTTTAGAAAAAGCAGCGCAACCAAATGAAAATCTGGTCATAACAGATTCTTAATGCCTTCGGAAGATGAGGTTGGTGGAGTCAGGGCTGGCGCTTGAAGTACGATTTTTGAAAAAATAACCAGCTCAGTGGTTGATAGAATCCACCAGCAGTAGCCAGTTTGAGGCAAGGGCTGATAAAAATGTAGCGGATGGCTATCAGAAATGACCTATTTTGGGGAAATGAGTCCTGCTGGCTTAATTTTGAGGGACGACAAGGTGACTGGCTTAATCAACGGAGAGTGAAATGTCATCTGCCCAGTTTGGTGCAATTGGTCTTTCAATATCCAGAAGTTAAGGCAGCTACCGCTCTGAAGGTAGGGGACAATTTGAATCAAGCTGTTCTTTTGGTGTTGGTTTTGACTAAAGACCATTATTTGCCTGCTGTCAAAGACTTTCTAGCTTTTCAGCTTAGCCCTTGATAGTTGCCAAAGTATTATTTTCTTGTGGATCAACTCCCACTTAAAGATAGTGGTAAAATCAGTCGAGAAGCCCTATTTGCTTTATTAACAAATCATAAATATTCCTAGGAGTTGGAGAGGTTGCCGCAGTATTTCTCTGAGAGTCTTATCAGCCATCTTGGTTGGAGATATGGTATAATATGGTCAAAACTGACGGGGAGATAAGAGCATGGCACAAGCTATCTTAGCACGCTATCAGGCTTTGAGAAGTTATCAACAAGCAGGTCTGTCAAACCGAGCCTTTCAGGTCTTAGCAACAGAAGCAGTCATTGATAGTCGACTAGGGTCCTCTAGCTTTTGGCTGGTTTGGCCTATTGAAAAGCAAGAAAAAAACAGCAAAGAGTTACTGACATTTTTACTTGATTTAGTAGAGATGCCTATGGAACTGAGTGGCCAATTACAGGATACACAGGCGCTTTTGGCCCATTTTTCCCCTGATTTGGCACCGGACCATCTCTTTTGGAAAGAACTGGCCCACTTAGTAAATCAGGCCTTTCCTGACAAGTCATTGGGAAAGGAAGGAGATTTGGAGAGGCGGTTGCATCAATTTCGCTATGTGATTTCCAGCCAGCAGGCCCAGTATATTCGCTGCCATTATAAGGAAGGTGACATGACAGATGGTCAGGCCTTGGCTCTTTTTTTGAGAACTAAAAAAGGGCCTAGTCTCTGGCATGGGTCGTCAGATTATAGCTTAATGGATTCTGCCAGACTACATAACAAATTGAAAATTGAAGAGGACAAGGTCATTTTTCCAGACCAAGAGCTCTCTTATAATATTAAGGTTTTGCTTTGGTTTCATACCGAATTTATTCTTGACAGTAAGGGCTTTTTCCTTAATGAAATCGATGGAGAAGTGGTAACAGAAAAAGGGATTGTCAATGGGGCATCCTTTAATTATGGAACAAAAGGCCCTAGGCACTGGGACTTAGATGTGGATCCAACAAGACGCCACGACCCGAAGTTTAGACGGGAAGTGATACGAGGCTTTCGATCACCAACAAGAGTCTTTCGTCGGTGGTTTAAAAATCAGCAAGATGACTTTCACCTCTCTTACTTCAATGCTAAGGGGCTTTATAGTTTAAACCATAAGAGTAGCTTTGCTATGGTTAAACAAGCAGCTAGACAATTCAAACGTCAAATTCATCCATTCAAGGGCTGGTTTTGATCTGATAAACAGCTAAAAACAAGTGTAGCTACTGTAAACATGGCTGTAATTGTCAATTAAATAGGATTTTTGGTATAATCAGATAGAAATAAATATAGAAAGATAGGTCTGTGCCTTTTTGCTAAGCTTTGAGACACAAACTGTAATGACGATTACAAAACTTTCTGAGGTATAAACATGAAAAAAATACTGATTGTGGATGATGAAAAACCGATTTCTGACATTATTAAGTTTAACTTGACAAAAGAAGGTTATGACATTGTGACCGCTTTTGATGGCCGCGAAGCGGTTACTGTTTTTGAAGAAGAAAAGCCAGATCTCATTATTCTTGATTTGATGCTGCCCGAACTTGATGGACTTGAAGTAGCCAAAGAAATTCGTAAAACTAGCCATATCCCTATTATCATGCTGTCTGCTAAAGACAGTGAGTTTGACAAGGTTATTGGTCTTGAAATTGGAGCAGATGATTATGTGACGAAACCCTTCTCCAACCGTGAATTGTTGGCGCGTGTCAAAGCTCATTTACGTCGAACAGAGACCATTGAAACAGCCGTAGCAGAGGAAAATGCTTCTTCTGGTTCGCAAGAATTGACCATTGGTAATTTGCAAATTTTACCCGATGCTTTTGTGGCCAAAAAACATGGTCAAGAGGTGGAATTAACCCATCGTGAATTTGAATTATTACATCATCTAGCCAATCACATGGGGCAAGTAATGACACGTGAGCATCTACTTGAAACGGTTTGGGGCTATGATTACTTTGGCGATGTCCGTACTGTTGATGTGACTGTTCGCCGCTTACGTGAAAAAATTGAAGACACACCAAGCCGTCCCGAATATATTTTGACGAGACGTGGTGTTGGGTATTACATGAAATCTTATGACTAGAGATATCATCGGGAATTTATCCGCTTTTGAATTAGCGATTCTCTTATTGCTTGTTTTTGTTGCCTTTTACTTTATTCATTTAGCAGTGCGGGATTACCGCAATGCTCGTATTATTCGAATGATGAGCCACAAGATCAGGGATCTGATCAATGGTCGTTATACCGATATGATTAACGAAAAGGCTGACATTGAATTGATGGAATTGGCAGATCAATTAAACGATCTTTCAGATGTTTTTCGCTTAACCCATGAGAATCTTGCCCAGGAAAAAAATCGCTTGGCCAGCATTCTGGCCTATATGTCAGATGGCGTACTTGCCACAGACCGTTCTGGGAAAATCATCATGATTAACGAGACTGCCCGCAAGCAGCTTAATCTGACCAAGGAGCAGGCTCTTGAAAAGAACATTACCGATTTGTTGGAGGGAGATACCCCCTATACCTATCGTGAATTGGTTTCCAAAACGCCTGTTGTGACGGTCAATAGTCGCAATGACATGGGTGAGTTTGTGACATTACGTTTACGCTTCGCTTTAAACAGACGAGAAAGTGGTTTTATTTCTGGTTTGGTTGTGGTGCTCCATGACACTACAGAACAGGAAAAGGAAGAACGTGAACGCCGGTTGTTTGTTTCTAATGTGAGTCATGAGTTGAGAACACCTTTGACATCGGTGAAATCCTACTTGGAGGCTCTTGACGAAGGTGCCCTCACAGAAGATATTGCGCCAAGCTTTATCAAGGTTTCTCTTGATGAGACCAATCGAATGATGCGAATGATTTCCGATCTTTTGAACCTGTCTCGCATTGATAACCAAGTGACCCAGTTGTCAGTCGAAATGACCAATTTCACAGCCTTTATGACCTCTATTCTGAACCGATTTGACCTAGTTAAAAACCAACATACGGGTACAGGCAAGGTCTATGAAATTGTGAGGGATTACCCCATTACTTCTGTTTGGTTAGAAATTGACAATGACAAGATGACACAGGTTATTGAAAATATTCTTAATAATGCCATTAAATATTCTCCTGATGGTGGGAAAATCACTGTTCGCATGAAAACAACAGACACGCAGTTGATTATTTCCATTTCTGATCAGGGTCTCGGCATTCCTAAAAAGGATTTGCCCCTTATTTTTGACCGATTTTACCGTGTGGACAAGGCAAGAAGTCGTGCCCAGGGCGGTACTGGACTAGGCCTTGCCATTGCTAAAGAAATTATCAAGCAGCATCACGGCTTCATCTGGGCTAAAAGTGATTATGGCAAGGGATCAACCTTTACCATTGTCTTGCCTTATGAAAAAGATGCTGCCATTTATGAAGAATGGGAGGAAGATATAGATTAATTAATGATTGAAAGCGGTTTTAAATATAGTATTTTGGCATCTGGCTCCACAGGCAATTGTTTTTATTTAGAAACACCTAAAAAGCGCTTATTAATTGACGCGGGGTTGACTGGTAAGAAAATCACCAGTCTCCTTGCTGAAATTGACCGCAAGCCTGAAGATTTAGATGCTATTTTGATTACCCATGAGCACTCTGACCATATTAAGGGAGTGGGGGTCATGGCTCGTAAATACCATTTGGACGTCTATGCCAATGAAAAAACGTGGCAGTTGATGGATGAGCGCAATATGCTAGGAAAGCTTGATGCCTCACAAAAACATATTTTCCAAAGAGATAAGATGTTGACCTTTGGAGATGTTGACATTGAAAGTTTTGGGGTTAGCCATGATGCTGTTGATCCCCAGTTTTACCGTATCATGAAAGACAACAAATCGTTTGTAATGCTGACTGATACAGGTTATGTTAGCGATCGAATGACAGGTATTATTGAAAATGCAGATGGTTACTTGATTGAGTCCAATCATGACATTGAAATTTTGCGGTCGGGTTCTTACCCTTGGAGTTTAAAACAACGCATTTTGTCAGATCTGGGCCATTTGTCAAATGAAGATGGTGCTGGGGCCATGATTAGAAGCTTGGGGCATAAGACGAAAAAAATCTATTTGGGCCATTTGAGTAAAGAAAATAACATCAAAGAGCTGGCTCACATGACCATGGTTAACCAATTAGCCATGGCAGACTTGGGAGTTGGAACAGATTTTACGGTTCATGACACTTCCCCAGATACGGCCTGTCCCTTGACGGATATTTAAAATGTTTAGTAAATCACAAAAAGTCCACTTAGAACCAGTTTTCTAGGTGGATTTTTGATATACTAATAAGGTCTATTGACAAAAATGAAAGGGGTTTTTTTATGAAAAAACTTGAAGAGTTACTGGCAGCGTCTTTTAATATCTATTTTGAAGACCACACCTTATTAGAAACGGCCTTTACCCACACATCTTATGCCAATGAGCACCGCCTCCTAAACATTTCACATAATGAACGTTTGGAATTTTTAGGAGACGCTGTTCTGCAATTAATCATCTCAGAATATTTATTTGCTAAGTATCCTAAAAAAACAGAAGGTGACATGTCCAAGCTACGTTCCATGATTGTTCGTGAAGAAAGTTTGGCTGGTTTTTCACGTTTTTGTTCCTTTGATACCTATATCAAGCTCGGCAAGGGCGAAGAAAAATCGGGTGGTCGTAACCGTGATACTATTTTAGGAGACTTGTTTGAAGCCTTTTTAGGTGCTCTTCTCTTGGATAAAGGGGTTGATGAAGTTCGTCGTTTCTTGAAACAGGTCATGATTCCTCAAGTTGAGAAAGGGAACTTTGAAAAAGTTAAAGATTACAAAACCTGTCTGCAAGAACTCTTGCAAGCAAAAGGGGATGTGGTCATTGATTACCAAGTGGTTAGTGAAAAAGGCCCTGCTCACGCCAAACAATTTGAGGTAGCGGTAGTTGTCAATGAAGCTATTCTTAGTAAGGGGCTCGGCAAGTCCAAAAAAATAGCAGAGCAAGATGCTGCTAAAAATGCCCTAACCCAATTAAGTGAGGTCTAAATGTTTTTAAAAGAAATTGAAATGCAGGGCTTCAAGTCCTTTGCAGACAAGACTAGAATTGAGTTTGATAAAGGCGTAACAGCGGTTGTTGGTCCAAATGGATCAGGAAAAAGTAATATTACAGAAAGTTTGCGTTGGGCCCTTGGTGAATCGAGTGCCAAAAGCCTCCGTGGAGGCAAAATGCCTGATGTTATTTTTGCTGGAACAGAAAATCGTAGCCCTTTAAACTATGCGCAGGTAGCAGTGACTCTGGACAATTCAGATCACTTCATTAAAAATGCCAAAGAAGACATCCGTATTGAAAGGCATATTTATCGAAATGGAGATAGCGATTACTTAATTGATGGTCGCAAGGTAAGGCTTCGTGATATTCATGATTTATTTATGGATACAGGGCTTGGCCGTGATTCCTTTTCTATTATTTCTCAAGGTCGTGTTGAGGAAATCTTTAACAGTAAGCCCGAGGAACGGCGGGCTATTTTCGAGGAAGCTGCTGGCGTTTTAAAATACAAAATCCGTAAAAAAGAAACTCAAACTAAACTGAATCAAACACAGGATAATTTAGATCGTCTTGATGATATTATCTATGAATTGGATAATCAGTTGATTCCGCTTGAAAAACAAGCTAAGGTAGCCAAAGAATTTTTAGCACTGGATGCTAATCGCAAGCAGTTACAACTTGATATTATTGTAACGGATATTGGTCTTGACCAAGCTAAGCAGGCTGAAGATACTCAGTCACTAGACATGCTGAAACAAGACTTGGCTTCTTATTATGCAAAACGTCAGACTATGGAAGCAGACTATCAGAAGTTCAAGCAAAAGCGCCAAGCTCTTGGTCAGGAATCAGATCAGACCCAAGCAGATCTCCTAGAGTTGACCAAATTAATCTCAGATCTGGAAAAACAAATTGAGTTGGTCAAATTAGAAAGTAGTCAAAAAGCAGAGAAAAAAGCTGAAGCTAAGCAGCGTCTTGAGCAGTTGCAGCATCAGTTGACCAGTTTGAAGGCAGAAGAAAGTCAGCGTGCGGAGCATTTGTTGGACCTTGACCAAGAATTGAGCAACTTGAAGGAAAGATTAGACGGCTTAAGTCAAGAATTGGACCGTTTTTCCAGTGATCCAGACCAATTGATTGAAACCTTACGTGAAGCATTTGTAGGCTTGATGCAAGAGGAAGCTGAACTTTCTAACCAGCTAACTGCCTTGAAAGCGCAACTAGATAAAGAAAATCAGATACGTCAGAAACAAGCGCAAGAGTATCAAACCCTCATCGCTAAAACGGAGAGTTTGAGCCAAGCTTGTCAAGAAGCTCAGGAGCATTATAAGTCACAAAGTAAGCAAGTTAGTGACTTGCTTCAAAGCTACCAAGCCAGTGAGAAAGCTATCAGTCAATTGGAAAGCGACTATCAGGCAGAGCAGGGCCGAATGTTTGAGTTATTAGATCAGAAAAAAGCGAAGGAGGCTCGTAAGGCCAGTCTAGAAGCCATTCAAAAAAGCCATAGTCAGTTTTATGCAGGTGTGCGTGCGGTACTTCAGGCTGCCAAGCAATTGGGTGGTATCTTAGGTGCAGTGAGTGAGCATCTTTCTTTTGATGCTAATTATCAAACAGCTCTTGACATTGCTCTTGGAGCTGGTAGTCAGCATATTATTGTGGCAGATGAAGCTGCTGCTAAAAGAGCTATTGCTTATTTGAGAAAAAACCGTCAAGGACGGGCAACTTTCTTGCCGTTGACCACTATTAAGGCACGTTCCTTATCGGAAAATCACCAACACCAACTAGCCACTTGTGACGGCTATTTAGGCACTGCTGAATCTTTGGTACGTTATGAGAAGAGTCTTGCGGCCATTGTTCAGAACCTTTTAGGTAGCACTGCTATTTTTGAAACCATTGACCAAGCCAATCATGCTGCACGTCTACTTGGTTATAAAGTGAGAATCGTTACCTTGGACGGCACCGAATTACGTCCTGGGGGCTCTTTTTCTGGTGGTGCTAATCGTCAGACTAACACAACCTTTATCAAGCCAGAATTAGAGCAGGTTGATAGGGATTTAGGTCAATTAGCTGAGCAGTTAAAGGCAGCTGAACAAGACGTAGCTGCCTTGCAAAGTAACCTGAGACTCAAAAAAGAAGAGCAAGCTCAATTGAAACAGGCTGGTGAGCAGGCTCGCTTGGCAGAGCAAAAGGCACAAATGGCCTACCAGCAGCTGCAGGAAAAACAAGAAGATTCCCAAGCCTTGTTGGTTGCTCTTGGTCAAAATCAGGCAAATGGTTCTGACCAATCGCTATTAGCTGATCAAATTCGTATTGAAGAAACTTTGGTAGTCATTGCCCAGAAAAAGGCTGATTTGACTCATGACATCAACGATATTAAGGAAAATAAGGACTTGATCAAGCAAAAAACAGATCACCTTAATCAAGCCTTGTCCCAAACCCGTTTGGAGGAAAGGGACTTGCTCAATGAGAAGAAATTTGAACAGGCCAATCAAAATCGTCTAAGCGCTCAATTACAGCAATGCCAGCAAGACATTACCAACCTTGAAGGTTTTTTGACTAGCCATGTGAGCCAAGATAATATTCAACAATTGCCACACTGGCAAGAGCAATTAGAGGAAGCTTTGGCGCGTCAGTCTAAGTCTCAAGAACGGTTAGTACAACTAAGGTTTGAGATGGAGGATTATGAGGCACGGCTTGAAGAATTAGCAGAGCAGATGACCAAAGAAAGTGAGAAAAATGAAGCCTTTATTCGTCGTCAAACTCAGCTAGAAGCTCATTTGGAACAGGTTACTAACCGTCTTCGGACCTATGCGAGAAGTCTGTCAGAAGATTTCCAAATGACTTTAGAAGAAGCTAGGTTAGCTGCTAATACGATTGACCAATTAGCAAGTGCAAGAGAGGAGCTCCAAAGTCTGCAAAAGGCCACTCGAGCTCTGGGACCAATCAACAGTGATGCCATTGCTCAATATGAAGAAGTTTACGAACGTCTAACCTTCCTAAACAGTCAAAAGGCTGATCTTATGAAGGCTAAAAACCTCTTGCTAGAAACAATCAGTAGCATGGATAGTGAAGTGAAGGCTCGTTTCAAAGTAACCTTTGAAGCCATTCGTGAGAGTTTTAAGGAAACCTTTACTCAAATGTTTGGTGGGGGTTCTGCAGATTTAATGCTGACAGAAACAGATCTACTCTTTGCTGGAGTTGAGATTTCTGTGCAACCTCCAGGTAAAAAAATTCAATCCCTGAACTTGATGTCAGGTGGGGAGAAAGCTTTGTCAGCACTGGCGTTATTATTTGCCATTATCCGTGTCAAAACCATTCCTTTTGTCATTCTAGATGAAGTTGAAGCTGCCCTAGATGAAGCGAATGTCAAACGCTTTGGTGATTACCTTAACCGATTTGATAAAGCTAGTCAATTTATTGTCGTGACACATCGTAAGGGAACAATGGCAGCGGCAGATAGCATTTACGGGATTACAATGCAAGAATCTGGGGTATCTAAAATTGTCTCTGTTAAACTGAAAGATTCCCAAGACCTAGCCTACTTGTCCTAAACTAGTTAATAGTATAGGGGAGGTCCTCTTAGAAAAGCATTTTAGATGATATTAATCTTAGAAAAAATGAAAGATACCAAAGACTGCTATTGATCAGTTCGTAGGTATCTTTTTTGTGTCATTTGAGTCCTGAGAAGAGAAATGCTCAGAGTCTTAAAGAAAATGAAACTTTCTTTTTAAAGTCCCATCTTGTGATGTTGCTGCTATTTTAGTGCTTAAAATTCCCCAAAATTCGCTAGTAATTAACGCTAATAATGAAATCTTTTTTAAGAAAATAATGATTTTTAAGAATGAATTTTCAGAAAATTGTAGAATTTTTTTATTTTTTATGATTTAATAAGTTTATTACAAATAAAGGAGTAGTTTATGAACACAAAACAACGTTTTTCTATCCGTAAATACAAAATAGGCGCAGTGTCTGTTTTGTTGGGAACTCTGCTTTTTATGGGCGGAGTATCTAGCGTTTCTGCAGATGCCATCACAAGTGATCACTCAGATTCAAGTATTGTTCAGGTAGCTTCCTCACCAGCTACTACTTCTCACATAGCAGAAGGAGCCCAAGAGTCAGCACCAGTTGTCCCAATGACCCATGCCTTGTCTTCTCGTTCTGAAACAGATGTTAAGCTAACCCCAATGTCGACGCCTAGTGATGTTATGGAAACTCCTCTTTCAAGTGAGCCGTTGGCAGACGAAGTTGACCGCCTAGCTATTGGTGAAAACGAAGCCACTCCCCAAAATATCGACAGTAACAAGATTATTGCTCTCCCTAAGGTGTGGGATAGTGGTTATAAAGGTCAAGGAACAGTCGTTGCTGTAATTGATTCGGGTCTTGATAGTCAGCACGATGTTTTACAATTGTCAGATCTAAGTCAAGCGAAGTATCAGTCAGAAGAGCAACTGAATGTAGTCAAGCAAAAAGCAGGTATCACTTATGGTAAATGGTACAACAACAAGGTGATTTTTGGTTACAATTATGTGGATGTTAATACAGAATTAAAAGAAGCTGAAAGTGCCTCTCATGGCATGCATGTGACAGGAATTGCGACCGGGAATCCTAGTCAGCAAGATACAGGAGAGTTAATTTATGGGGTTGCTCCAGAAGCACAAGTAATGTTTATGCGGGTCTTTTCTGATTTGAAAAAAGGAACTGGTCCAGCCCTTTATGTCAAAGCCATCGAAGATGCCGTCAAGTTAGGTGCAGATAGCATTAACCTTAGCTTAGGAAGTGCGAATGGTTCTCTAGTCAATGCCGATGACCGTTTGACAGCAGCTATTGAACAGGCGAGACAGGCAGGTGTTGCTGTGGTGATTGCTGCTGGAAATGACGGTACTTTTGGCAGTGGTGCTTCCAATCCATCAGCCCTCTATCCTGATTATGGATTAGTGGGTAGCCCATCAACGGCAAGAGAAGCCATTTCAGTAGCGTCTTACAATAATACTAGTCTGGTTAATCGTATTTTTACCATCAAAGGGTTAGAAGGAGATGCTAGTCTTAATAAGGATTTAGCTGCCTATGCTGACCCGCAAGTGAGTGACAAGTCTTTTGAATTAAACAAGGAATATGACTATGTCTATGTTAATAAAGGAGAAGACAAAGATTATGAAAACAAGGTATTAACAGGTAAGCTTGCTCTGATTGAACGTGGGGAGATCACCTTCTCAGAAAAGGTTGCCAATGCCATTAAGCATGGTGCTGCTGGTGCTATTGTGTTTAATAACAAGGCTGGCGAAGCCAACATAAACATGACACTTGCTGAAACCGCCCGTGCTATCCCTGCGATTTTTATTCAAAAAGAATTTGGTGACGCGCTTAAAGATAAACACTATAAGTTAGTCTTTAATGGCTTGAAACAAAAACAGGCCAACCCCAAAGCAGGGTTGCTCTCTGACTTTTCAAGTTGGGGATTGACCACTGATGGGGAGTTGAAACCTGACTTGGCGGCACCAGGAGGTTCTATCTATGCCTCTATCAATGATAATCAATACGATATGATGAGTGGCACCAGTATGGCCTCTCCTCATGTGGCTGGTGCAGCGGCTCTAGTCAAACAATATTTGCTCAAAAACTATCCAAGCATGCCAAAAGATGAGATGGAAACGACTATCAAGTATTTGCTCATGAGCACAGCAAGGGCTCACCTTAACTCCGAAACCAAAGCTTATACTTCACCCCGTCAACAGGGAGCAGGTATTATTGATGTTGCGGCAGCTATTCAAACGAACCTCTACCTTACAGGTGGAGAGGAAAACTATGGCAGTGTGACTTTAGGAAATGTGGAAGATCGTATCCAATTTGATGTTACCCTTCATAATATCGGTTCAGTTGCTAAAGAATTGACCTATCAGACCTACCTCAATACAGACCAAATCAAAAATGGTTTTGTTACCTTAGCCCCAGAACAATTGGCTGTTATCAAGGGCGAAAAAATCCGTGTAGAAGCAGGTCAGACCAAAACCATTACCATTGATATGGATGTCACTCCATTTCATCAACGACTACACCAGCTTATGCCAAATGGCTATTTCCTAGAAGGGTTTGTTCAGTTTACGGACCCTGTTGATGGTGGCGAGATCGTTAGCCTACCCTATGTAGGTTTTAAAGGAGCCTTTCAGAATCTAGCTGTGCTAGAAAAACCAATCTACGATATTGTGGCTAATCAAGAAGCTGGTTTTTACTTTACACCCGATGCAACTAAAGCGATTCCAGAATCAGAAGCTTATACAGCCCTGATGACTACTAGCTCAGATAAGATTTATTCGACAGGTGAGACAAGTCCTATCACATTAAAGGTTTTAGGAACCTATCAATCCCCAGATGGTAAGTTTACTTTGGAATTAGACAAAGATGGCAAGCCACATCTGGCTATTTCCCCAAATAATGACCAAAACCAAGACTCGCTAGCCTTAAAAGGTGTTTTTCTACGGACTTTCAACAATTTGAGAGCTAAGGTTTATCGTGCAGATGATAAAGCGTTCAAAACACCTTTATGGACGAGTGATGCACAATTTGGAAACAAAAATTATTATAGTGGCAATCCTGATAAACCCAAATCAAGTCTCTTGTTTGGCACAGAATGGGACGGAACGACAACAGAGGGGCTACCATTAGAAGATGGTCGCTATAAATATGTGTTAAGCTACTATTCAGATGTTCCAGGTGCTAAAAAGCAAGAAACCGTTTTTGATGTTATTTTGGACAGGCAATCTCCTACTTTAACAACAGCTACTTATGATGAGCAAAAGCGTCGCTTTAAAGCTCGTCCCGCTGTGGAACACGGAGAATCTGGTATCTTTAGAGAGCAAGTTTTCTATCTGAAAGCAGATCAAGAAGGGCATTACAATAATATCCTTCGCAAAGAAGGTGAAGACGGTGTTCTTATCCAAGATAATAAGGTCTTTATTTCGCAAGAAGCTGATGGCAGTTTTCTCTTACCAGCAGAGGTAACTGACTTTAGCCATGTGTATTACGTGGTGGAAGATTATGCAGGTAACCGTGTTTCAGCAACCTTAGCGGACTTGATGAGCATTGGAAATGACAAGGGGCTTGTTAGCGTGAAAATCTTTAGCCCTGAACTCAATAGCAATATTAACTTGGAATTCTCCTACACGGTCAAAGATGAGAAGGGGAATGTCATTACCAAAGAACACCACGGTCAAGACCTCAATACCCTGAAATTACCATTTGGAACCTACACCATTGATTTATTCTTGTACGATGAAGAACGCGCAAAACTAACCAGTGCTCCGAGTGTAACAGTAGTCCTTTCTGAAGAAGACAGTGTTAAAGAAGCCATCTTTACCGTAGATAGTTTGACGAAAGCTTCCTATCTCGTTGATATTGACAAGGAATTGCCAAAAGGCTCATCTGTGCATTTGATTAATCAAAGCGGGGCTGACATTAACTTACCGAGAGCTACATATTCCCGTACAGATTATGGTAAATTTGTGCCAAGGGGTGATTACAAATTAGTCTTAACCTTGCCAATAGGTTACGAGGTGCTAGAAAATCTTGATGAGTTACTAGTCTCAGTTCTTGATAACGAAGTTAATGTTACCAAGTTAACGCTCATCAACAAAACAGGCTTGTTAGCAACTCTAGCAGACCAAAGCGATCTTATTTTAGACCCTGTCTTTTACAATGCTAGTGTTGATTTGAAAATGGCTTACCTCAATAGTTTGGAGAAGGCTCAAACCTTGCTCAAAAGTAAGGCTCAACAAGCAGTCATTGACCAAGCCGTTACGAGTCTAATCGAAGCCTGGCAAGCTCTTAATGGCAAAGCAACCGATTTGACAGCCTTGACCAATGAAATCCTTGAAGAAGTTAGTGTGACAGCTAGTCAATCCTTCAGAAACGCTAGTCCATTGAACAAGGAAACCTATCAAAACCAATTGGCAGCAGCTAAAGCATTACTCCAAAAAGCAAAGGTTAGTCAGGAAGAAGTAGAACAGGCTCTAGCAGCTCTGGTCACTGCCAAAGAGCATGTGTTAGGGCATCAGACAGACTATACTGCCCTCCGTCAAATGGTCACCAAAGCAGCAGTTCTCAAGCAAACTGCAGCCAAGTACCAAATGGCAAGCCAGTCTAGCAAAGAAGCATACAACAACTTGTTAGCAGCTGCTCAAAACCTCTTGGAAACTCAAGGAGCTACTCAGGCAGAAGTGGATGCCCTTCTGGAACAAATTAAGGCAGCAGAACAAGCTTTGGATGGGAAAGGTAATCTCTCATCCCAAGAAAATGCTCATCATACAGAAGAACAAGGCTTACCAGAAGAGTCACAAGAAGCCCCACCTCATTCCATGTTACTGGGACAAAAAGACTTACGAGAAAGCGAGGTTGCTCAGAAGCGTGCCCAAAGGGTCTTCGCCTTGATCAAGGAGCCTAAAACATCACTGGATCGGGCTGCCGCAAATAGGGGCAAGCAGCTAGAAAACTTACCACAAACAGGTGATGAATCTCCTCAATTATTACTGATTAGTTTAGGCTTTGTCAGCTTACTACTGATTGTTCCACTAGGCTTCAAACGGTCTAAGAATTAACAAGACCCTGTAGCCCAGCTAAATGAAATAGTAAAAAGCATTAGGTCGTGTTCTTTTGAGGAAAGCACCAGCTAATGCTTTTGCAATTTGTAAACTAAATTGGTAACTTCTCTCAAAGTCCTGCAAAGGCTAAAAAGGGGTCATTTAAGTTCTACCTTAACCCGTGCTGTCCCATTTTTAAGCTTCTATGTTATAATAAAAGGGCATGACTCAAAAGAAATAGTAGGAAATAACATGATTAAATTAGTAGCAACAGAAATAAGAAGAAGTTAATTGATACAATTTAACGTAATAAAATCCTTGAAATCAGCAAATTTCAAGGATTTTTTGGTGATCTTATGGATAGCATTGAGGAAATAAAACTTTTTAGAGGAGTTGAGTTTGGCTCTCAGCATTGTAATCGTTAAATAGTGTCAAATCGTTAAATAATGTGATATTACCAAATACGCATCATGTGGAGGTAGTCGGACTGCTGGTGAGAGAGGGATAAAGCCCACCGTTTCAGGGTTTAGAAAAGCCTTGATTTCAAGCCTTTTTTGAATTTTTTGGTGAAGTATCAATCAAACAATCTGAAGTGAGGTAGTTGGATTGATAGCGGTAAAGTATAAAATTTATTCCCACATACGCAGAGGGGGTGCAAAATGTTCTGACAGGTAGGGTGTCTGTGGGAATAGTTTTGCCCCCACTTTTTTGATTTTCTGATATCACCAAGATGGTCGATAGAAGTGTGAGTTCTATATGTTGATACTACATATTTTAAAGTTAGTATTTTTAAATCAGTAAAATAATATCCTTATTTTAACATTTAGAGAAAAGTAGTATAATAATAGAAAAGAAGAGAGTTCGTGGTTGTTAATAGATATAATCTTGTTTACAATCAGAATATTTCTGAGAATAGTCACTGCCTTTTAAAAGCTTCATTCGTAAAAGGTATAGAAATATAATATTTTTTGAAGAGGTAAAGGAGAAAATAAGATCTGTTTAATTTAGGGTACTGATAAATCAGAATGGAGGTGATTTTTTTGCGAACATACGAAAATAAAGAAGAGCTGAAAAAAGAAATAAGTAAAGCATTTGAGAAATATATTTCAGAATTTAATAATATTCCGGAAACCTTAAAAGATAAAAGAGTTGATGAAGTTGATAGAACTCCAGCTGAGAATCTTGCTTATCAGGTTGGATGGACAACTTTGATTCTTAAATGGGAAGAGGATGAAAGAAATGGACTTCAAGTTAATACGCCATCAGATAACTTTAAATGGAATCAACTAGGCGACTTGTATCAATGGTTCACAGATACTTACGCTCAATTATCTCTACAAGAGCTAAAAGCCAAACTAAATAAAAACATTAATTCTATTTATGCCATGATTGATGCACTAAGTCAGGAAGAATTATTTAAACCACATATGAGAGAATGGGCTGATCAGGCGACTAAAACAGCGACTTGGGAAGTATATAAGTTTATTCATGTTAATACAGTTGCACCTTTTGGAACTTTCAGAACAAAAATCAGAAAATGGAAGAAGGTAGTATTATAATTGTAGCTTGTAAAATAAAAATTTCATAAAATTGTTTACTAGAGGCGATAAAGAAAAACTATCGTCTTTTTTTATAAATCCTACTTACTTCATTGAACTATCCTTTATTTAATACTATATAGTGCTATCATGTTACTTCATTCAATATTTTAAAAATAATATGTTTTTGACTACATAATATTGAAATAATATTTTTTATTTTACTTTTCTTAAGCTAAGCGCTATATTATTACCATAAATAGTTGGAGGTATTACAATGGTAAATCAAGTTAATAATTTAACTGAATTCATCGAAGCAATAAAAATTGAAAACAATGATATTTATGTCGCTTCATCTATCCTTATTCCTTATTCTGTGACACTTTCAGCGGGAGTAAGTATTCATGGTTCTAGAGATAAAGGAACCATGTTAAGTTTTCCAAATAGTGATGGGATTGCTTTAACAAAAAATAATAAGCTTTCAGACTTAATTATTCAAAGCATCTCTAACCAAAGAGCGATTTACATTTCATCAAGTGACGAAGATTTATCTACAATGACTTTAGAGAAGCTCACAGTAACTGGTCAGGTTCAACTATTAACACGCGCACCAAATAAAACTATGGAACTGATTATTGATGACTTAGACATCCCATTTAGCGACTCCAGAAATCGTTCCGAAAAGCCACTAAAATATGGAGTCGTCGTCCAACAAGGGGCTTTAACTATCTTTAATTATAATCAAGACAGTGCATCAACCATATCAGCCGATATTAAAAACGTTTCAATTGGTCGTAAGAATGCCCCTGTATTAGGATCAGGTGTTTTTATTGCAGGTTTTAATGAAACAGGTGGTTCTGTAGAAGTTAAGGAATTAGTAACTAAAGATATTTATTCAAATGGTATGATTCCTTTTGGTCAGCCTAATATGATTACAGGAGGAATATTCATTTTAACCGGCGCTCATGCTCAATCAATTCACTCTCAAGGAACAGTTACCACCTATGGTGTAAACGATATGGTCTTAGATGTATGGGGTGAAGTGGATAGCTGGATTACAGAAAAACCTATTGAAAGCTTTGGAACTTCTGGCATTGGATTTGTCAATTTTGGGACAGTGCATCGTTTTCAAGCCAATGATGCAGTTGTGACTTACGGCTCAGGAGCACGGGGGTTTAATCAATATGATGGTACAATAGATTTTGCCTCATTTAAGTCAATTACTACTTACGGAGATGGTTCAATTGGAATGCAGTTTTCAAAACCAGTGGGAGAGATTATTATTGAAGATTCTATTACTACATCTGGTGATGTTGGAGATTCCTTAGTAAAAGGTGAAATTCAATCCCTTAAGGCAATTGCTTTATCCCTACAACCTGGCGGTGAGATAGAAAATCTTAGTGTTGGTAAAAACATTGCAACTAAAGGTAAACATGTCCACACCATTGAAATTAAGCAAGATGCTTTTCTTCATGATTTTTCAATAGGCGGAGAGATCAAACAAGAGGGAAATGACAATCCAAAGGTTATCATAGAAGAAACACTTTCTGCAGATATAAAAGCTTTACTAGATAAATAACTAGTTCTTAAAAAATATTCCCCCAACTAAATAATGACTTGCATCTCAAAAGTTAGACAGAAAATCTAACTTTTGGGATTGGACCTGGTTAAATAATGTGGACACAAAATTAAGTGGAAACGAGGAAAATAATCAAGTCAAGAAAACATTTGATAAGGCGTTTAAATTAGCTGTTGTTAAAGTTTTCTTGAGGCGGAGTAGTCTGTAAAAATCGTTGGAGAAGCTTTAGGAATTCATCCAAATGGTTTCGTTGGTTTCAAGAATATGAAATAGATGAAGAAAGAGCGTTCCCAAGACATGGGAGCGCTCTTTGTCATGGTCATGCTCAATTTGAGAAAAAACTTGGAAAATAAGATATTACAAGAGGAATAGAGTCTGAAAGAAATAGTCTTTAATTAGCTTAACTTTTTGTCTATTATTGCTTGATATGTCCAAAGTTCTTTCACTAATTATTGTCCAACTTTTTGGAATCAGTAGAATAATTAGTAAAGTAGCATTTTGTTGATTATTTTTTTAACCCAAACATCATACTAGAAAGGTTTAAATCTATGAATTGTTAGTAGCATACTACTTTAATTTGTCAAGGCTATATGTAATCATTGACACACAAGGAGCTGTGAATACTGTTGCAAGAAGTGTCCCTTCGCGTATTCCCAAAAAGGGTCTCGATAATAGAAACGAAAGGATTAAAGCCGTGAACACCATGGATAAATCTGACCACAGTTTGACTTTTGCGAAAGGTAAGTGAAAATGCTTTGCTATTGTTTGAGGTAATCCTTCTCCAGGCATTAAAATAAAATCTGCTTTAACTTCAATAACTACACCCAGCGCTAAAATAACTATACTAATCAATAGTAAGCTAATCTTTAAAAAATAATTGTCAAATGGAGGAAGTATTTTCAAAAGGTTAACATAACAATTGATAAAATATCCAAATATAGCGCCAGGGAACATTTGAATACAAATATTGAAAAGCTTAACTTTATTTATTTGATGACCAACAATTATTATTTGTAGAATAATCAAAAAAAGCATAAACAACAGCATGTATAACCCTATCGATTGTTTCCATACTTCTGATAGAACATTGGGAATAGAGGCAATAGGAGAAGTTCCCAATTGTGAGACTTTGGATAAGGCAACAGCTAAAGCCATAATATTGATACCAATCATAAATCGTAAAAATTTCAACTTAATCATCCTTTCCCATATGAGAAACATTCATTTATCAAATCTAATGACGATTGAGAGGTAATTGAAAGCAAACAACAACTTAATTATATACCTTTAATAAGTTTACGTAAACCATAATACAGAAATTAGTTTAAACCAACTATGTAGCATATCGAATTAGTTGAAATGAATATTTTATAACATTAGGTATATCATTGAATGGGATAATAGTAAGTTTCCATTTATTTTGCCATTGTCAATTGTAGTGGGTGATACCATTGGCAGTAGTTATAGAGTTTTTTTATATAGAAAAAGATCCAGAGAGGAGCCTGTCATCAGTGGCTCTCCTCTGGATCTTTTTGAGTCTGTCCTTTACTGGTCTGCTGACTCGCCAAATTATTTTGCTGCGCATACTTTAATGGACTGATCCCAACCACTCTTTTGAAGGTACGTGAAAAATTAGCTGATGTTGAGAATTGGAGTAATTCCGCAATGTGAGCCAATGTTTTTCCTTCCTCTAATAACTGTTTAGCCACTTCAATTTTTAAATGAAGAAAATATTGTAGAATGGTCATGTGCTTTTCTTGTTTAAATAACTTTCGTAATTTAGATTCACTCATGTGAAACTGTCTGGCTATTTCCGCAGTCTTAATAGCTCGATTGAGGTTATTTTCAAGATATTGAATAACCCCAATAACTGTTTGAGAATATTGTGATACTAGTTTTTGTTTAATCCCCGACACTTGTTGAGTGTAAAATAGAATAGCTGTATCGCGTAACTTCAAAACAGCGTGTAATGATTGAGCTTGTTCTGTTTCTGTAACAAAGCGATCTCGCGATTGATAGGCTGTCTCAATATCAAGGCCAGAGTGAACAGCTCCTTGAGCTAAACGATCATAAATCATAATAGAGTAATTCTTCTCGGACCGTAATTCATCGCCACTTAACGTAGCAGAAACGGCATTGCTTAATTGACTTACAGTTTCTCTTAAAAGCTCTTCCTTCCCAGATTTAACAGCTTGTAAAATCCTAGTTTCATACTGGTATTGATAAGTATAGGTATTACTATTTTCGACAGACAACTGTTTGATTTTATTTAAATCAAAAGCATTGCTCCACCCTTTTGTATAGTGATGTAAAGGGGCTGACAACAAATCTTCAATTTTCCCAGTTAAACAATAGTTAACTAAAATAAGTAGCTCTCTAATTTGACTGAGGGGGAAGAAAGGAAGTTGAACCAACTTCTCAAAGAAATAATTTTGTTCATCGTTCTCAATATGAGCTTCGTTCATTTTCCTTTTAAAGAGTAAAGGATCAATGGCATTACTCCTCCAAGGACCAATAATGACGTAGTGATTGTCTGTGCGAAGAGCAAGGAACAATTCTCCCATAAACCCATAGTGAAATAAGAAATTCTCTTTGGTTTTACTAAACTCATTTAAGATAAGATGATGGTCATAATAAAGAGAAACGGTTTTATCTGATTTATACTCTGTTAGAACTGTAAAGGATCTGTCACAAACGGTAATAGATAATTTTAAAGTGCTATGTAATGATTTTAACAGTAAAGAGTTTATGATGAGCACCTCCTCTTTTTGATTTATAGTAATAATTCTAAAAAAGATTCTAAGAAAGTCAATCGATATCACCTCTAAAAGTTAAAAATACCAAAAATGATCAAAAAAATTAAATACGCTTTATTAGAAAAAAAAAAAAAAACACATGAGAAAATATAAATAAATAGAGATATTCTAATCAAACTCCTAAACAGGTAGACTTAATTTTGTATAAAAATATACAAAATAAAAAAGGAGACTACGTATGTTTAGTAAGGCAAGAGGGACACAATACGATGCTTCACAGACGAAACAACGCTTTTCGATTAAGAAGTTTAAGTTTGGTGCTGCTTCTGTATTAGTCGGGTTATTATTTTTAGGAATGAATAGTCATTCTGTTTTGGCGGATGAGTCAAGTGCTATGAGTGCAGAGGTAACACAAGCGGCTGAAGTAACCTCAGTGGACAATACAATTAATTCAGATACTGTAGTTTCAGCAGGTCATACAGAAAATATAAATCCTGATGATGTGGTTAAAATTTCGGAATCTGGTATCAGTGAAGACTCTAATATCTCATCAGAAGATACAGATAAAGTTAATGATTTGGGAGAAACTGTAAGTGAAAAAGATATTACTGTACCTCCTGTAAATACAATGCGTTCTATAGATGATGCTGATGAAAGTTTGGAGAAAGCTAGTGTTGATAATAATAGGGGAAGCGAAGTATCTGGTGAACATCAAAATAAGGAAGAACAGGATACGGTATATACCCTTCAGGATACTCCAAACAAGCAGGAGTACTCAGATAAATATCAGTTACCTTCAAGAGATAGTGTAGATAAACCAAAAGTAAGGTCACGTCGTTCATTAAATTTATCTGATAGAGAATCTAGTAGTCAAGAGTTTCCATTGGGATCTGCTGAGTATGTGGATAAAGCTCATCTAATTGTCACTAAAAATAATATGGTTGACCACTTTGAAGTTAGAGGAACAGCACATGGTGATGACCAAAATCCTGTTGTACTAACTGAAGATGTTTCAGGTCAAGCTGGAAGTTTACTTTTGAATAAAAGAATTGATATGAATGAATCTTTTAGACTAGAAGGTAGATTAAGTTTAGGTGATAAATATGAAGGATACAACGTTGGTGGAAGAAGCGGTGGAGATGGAGTTTCTTTTGCTTTTACTTCAACTGCACCAGGGACAATTGGACTATCAGGAGCGAGTATTGGATTAGGTGGCCTTCCAAATTCTTTTGGGTTTAAGTTAGACACATGGCATAATACCTCAAACCCTAATGTAAATCAGAAAGCAGGAGCGGATCCTAAGTTTAGTGGATATCAAAATGGGGCTTTTGGTGCCTTTTATGGCACAGATGCTAGTGGAAAAGCAATTACATTGTTGCAAGATGCTCGAAGATTAGAGTCACAACCGCATAATAACGAATTTAAAAATGTGATTGTTGATTATAATGGACAATCAAAGGCTATGACAGTGACATATGATGGACAAATATTCACAAAAAATATTCAAACCTATTTAGATAAAAGTAGACTAACTACTAACCAGGCTAAGGGAAGAGAAGAGTTGGGCTTTGCGATTTTTGCTTCTACTGGGTCAGGAACAAATTTACAACAATTTGATTTAACTAGGTTTGAGTATTCTTCAGGTGGTAGCTATATAAAATTATTGTATGTTGATGATTCAACTGGAAATGTTATTAAAGAAAAGCTATACTCAGGTCTGACTTATCAATCTCTAGATTTGTCGGATAAATTGATGTTACCTAATTATACATTTAAGAGGACTAATGCTCCTACTGCAGTAGGATATCAGGACAGTAACACAATTAATTTCAATTCAGGTATTCAAACTATTACCTATACTTATAAAAAGGTTGAGAAAGAAGAATTACAACGACTTTTAGATAATGATTCTAATTTGAAGTTAACTGATATATATGTTAATGCAGATAAAACAAAACAAACGGCTTACGATGATTCTATCAAAAAAGGTCAAGTAGTAGTAAACGATAGTTTTACAAGCCAAGATAAAGTAGATGATGCAGTTAAGATTATAACTGATAGTATAGTTGCTCTAAGAGTTTCCGCAGCTGAAGCAGCCGTGAAAGCAGCCGAAGATGCCGCCCAAGCAGGCAAAGATAAGAAAGCTGAAGTTGAAGCAGATGGTGTTGTTAATCCAGATGAGAAATCAGCCGTAGATGGCTTGAACGATGTCACAACTGAGAAGAAAGGTACAGCAACTCCGTTAGTCGATAGCTTACCAGAAGGCCCAGTCAAAGAAGCGTTGAAAGCACGTCTTGATCAAGTAACGACATCAGAAGTAACCGTCAACGATGCGGATAGCAACGGCAAACCAGATTCCCAAGATGCCGCAGAAGCCGCAGCTGAAGCAGCCGTGAAAGCAGCCGAAGATGCCGCCCAAGCAGGCAAAGATAAGAAAGCTGAAGTTGAAGCAGATGGTGTTGTTAATCCAGATGAGAAATCAGCCGTAGATGGCTTGAACGATGTCACAACTGAGAAGAAAGGTACAGCAACTCCGTTAGTCGATAGCTTACCAGAAGGCCCAGTCAAAGAAGCGTTGAAAGCACGTCTTGATCAAGTAACGACATCAGAAGTAACCGTCAACGATGCGGATAGCAACGGCAAACCAGATTCCCAAGATGCCGCAGAAGCCGCAGCTGAAGCAGCCGTGAAAGCAGCCGAAGATGCCGCCCAAGCAGGCAAAGATAAGAAAGCTGAAGTTGAAGCAGATGGTGTTGTTAATCCAGATGAGAAATCAGCCGTAGATGGCTTGAACGATGTCACAACTGAGAAGAAAGGTACAGCAACTCCGTTAGTCGATAGCTTACCAGAAGGCCCAGTCAAAGAAGCGTTGAAAGCACGTCTTGATCAAGTAACGACATCAGAAGTAACCGTCAACGATGCGGATAGCAACGGCAAACCAGATTCCCAAGATGCCGCAGAAGCCGCAGCTGAAGCAGCCGTGAAAGCAGCCGAAGATGCCGCCCAAGCAGGCAAAGATAAGAAAGCTGAAGTTGAAGCAGATGGTGTTGTTAATCCAGATGAGAAATCAGCCGTAGATGGCTTGAACGATGTCACAACTGAGAAGAAAGGTACAGCAACTCCGTTAGTCGATAGCTTACCAGAAGGCCCAGTCAAAGAAGCGTTGAAAGCACGTCTTGATCAAGTAACGACATCAGAAGTAACCGTCAACGATGCGGATAGCAACGGCAAACCAGATTCCCAAGATGCCGCAGAAGCCGCAGCTGAAGCAGCCGTGAAAGCAGCCGAAGATGCCGCCCAAGCAGGCAAAGATAAGAAAGCTGAAGTTGAAGCAGATGGTGTTGTTAATCCAGATGAGAAATCAGCCGTAGATGGCTTGAACGATGTCACAACTGAGAAGAAAGGTACAGCAACTCCGTTAGTCGATAGCTTACCAGAAGGCCCAGTCAAAGAAGCGTTGAAAGCACGTCTTGATCAAGTAACGACATCAGAAGTAACCGTCAACGATGCGGATAGCAACGGCAAACCAGATTCCCAAGATGCCGCAGAAGCCGCAGCTGAAGCAGCCGTGAAAGCAGCCGAAGATGCCGCCCAAGCAGGCAAAGATAAGAAAGCTGAAGTTGAAGCAGATGGTGTTGTTAATCCAGATGAGAAATCAGCCGTAGATGGCTTGAACGATGTCACAACTGAGAAGAAAGGTACAGCAACTCCGTTAGTCGATAGCTTACCAGAAGGCCCAGTCAAAGAAGCGTTGAAAGCACGTCTTGATCAAGTAACGACATCAGAAGTAACCGTCAACGATGCGGATAGCAACGGCAAACCAGATTCCCAAGATGCCGCAGAAGCCGCAGCTGAAGCAGCCGTGAAAGCAGCCGAAGATGCCGCCCAAGCAGGCAAAGATAAGAAAGCTGAAGTTGAAGCAGATGGTGTTGTTAATCCAGATGAGAAATCAGCCGTAGATGGCTTGAACGATGTCACAACTGAGAAGAAAGGTACAGCAACTCCGTTAGTCGATAGCTTACCAGAAGGCCCAGTCAAAGAAGCGTTGAAAGCACGTCTTGATCAAGTAACGACATCAGAAGTAACCGTCAACGATGCGGATAGCAACGGCAAACCAGATTCCCAAGATGCCGCAGAAGCCGCAGCTGAAGCAGCCGTGAAAGCAGCCGAAGATGCCGCCCAAGCAGGCAAAGATAAGAAAGCTGAAGTTGAAGCAGATGGTGTTGTTAATCCAGATGAGAAATCAGCCGTAGATGGCTTGAACGATGTCACAACTGAGAAGAAAGGTACAGCAACTCCGTTAGTCGATAGCTTACCAGAAGGCCCAGTCAAAGAAGCGTTGAAAGCACGTCTTGATCAAGTAACGACATCAGAAGTAACCGTCAACGATGCGGATAGCAACGGCAAACCAGATTCCCAAGATGCCGCAGAAGCCGCAGCTGAAGCAGCCGTGAAAGCAGCCGAAGATGCCGCCCAAGCAGGCAAAGATAAGAAAGCTGAAGTTGAAGCAGATGGTGTTGTTAATCCAGATGAGAAATCAGCCGTAGATGGCTTGAACGATGTCACAACTGAGAAGAAAGGTACAGCAACTCCGTTAGTCGATAGCTTACCAGAAGGCCCAGTCAAAGAAGCGTTGAAAGCACGTCTTGATCAAGTAACGACATCAGAAGTAACCGTCAACGATGCGGATAGCAACGGCAAACCAGATTCCCAAGATGCCGCAGAAGCCGCAGCTGAAGCAGCCGTGAAAGCAGCCGAAGATGCCGCCCAAGCAGGCAAAGATAAGAAAGCTGAAGTTGAAGCAGATGGTGTTGTTAATCCAGATGAGAAATCAGCCGTAGATGGCTTGAACGATGTCACAACTGAGAAGAAAGGTACAGCAACTCCGTTAGTCGATAGCTTACCAGAAGGCCCAGTCAAAGAAGCGTTGAAAGCACGTCTTGATCAAGTAACGACATCAGAAGTAACCGTCAACGATGCGGATAGCAACGGCAAACCAGATTCCCAAGATGCCGCAGAAGCCGCAGCTGAAGCAGCCGTGAAAGCAGCCGAAGATGCCGCCCAAGCAGGCAAAGATAAGAAAGCTGAAGTTGAAGCAGATGGTGTTGTTAATCCAGATGAGAAATCAGCCGTAGATGGCTTGAACGATGTCACAACTGAGAAGAAAGGTACAGCAACTCCGTTAGTCGATAGCTTACCAGAAGGCCCAGTCAAAGAAGCGTTGAAAGCACGTCTTGATCAAGTAACGACATCAGAAGTAACCGTCAACGATGCGGATAGCAACGGCAAACCAGATTCCCAAGATGCCGCAGAAGCCGCAGCTGAAGCAGCCGTGAAAGCAGCCGAAGATGCCGCCCAAGCAGGCAAAGATAAGAAAGCTGAAGTTGAAGCAGATGGTGTTGTTAATCCAGATGAGAAATCAGCCGTAGATGGCTTGAACGATGTCACAACTGAGAAGAAAGGTACAGCAACTCCGTTAGTCGATAGCTTACCAGAAGGCCCAGTCAAAGAAGCGTTGAAAGCACGTCTTGATCAAGTAACGACATCAGAAGTAACCGTCAACGATGCGGATAGCAACGGCAAACCAGATTCCCAAGATGCCGCAGAAGCCGCAGCTGAAGCAGCCGTGAAAGCAGCCGAAGATGCCGCCCAAGCAGGCAAAGATAAGAAAGCTGAAGTTGAAGCAGATGGTGTTGTTAATCCAGATGAGAAATCAGCCGTAGATGGCTTGAACGATGTCACAACTGAGAAGAAAGGTACAGCAACTCCGTTAGTCGATAGCTTACCAGAAGGCCCAGTCAAAGAAGCGTTGAAAGCACGTCTTGATCAAGTAACGACATCAGAAGTAACCGTCAACGATGCGGATAGCAACGGCAAACCAGATTCCCAAGATGCCGCAGAAGCCGCAGCTGAAGCAGCCGTGAAAGCAGCCGAAGATGCCGCCCAAGCAGGCAAAGATAAGAAAGCTGAAGTTGAAGCAGATGGTGTTGTTAATCCAGATGAGAAATCAGCCGTAGATGGCTTGAACGATGTCACAACTGAGAAGAAAGGTACAGCAACTCCGTTAGTCGATAGCTTACCAGAAGGCCCAGTCAAAGAAGCGTTGAAAGCACGTCTTGATCAAGTAACGACATCAGAAGTAACCGTCAACGATGCGGATAGCAACGGCAAACCAGATTCCCAAGATGCCGCAGAAGCCGCAGCTGAAGCAGCCGTGAAAGCAGCCGAAGATGCCGCCCAAGCAGGCAAAGATAAGAAAGCTGAAGTTGAAGCAGATGGTGTTGTTAATCCAGATGAGAAATCAGCCGTAGATGGCTTGAACGATGTCACAACTGAGAAGAAAGGTACAGCAACTCCGTTAGTCGATAGCTTACCAGAAGGCCCAGTCAAAGAAGCGTTGAAAGCACGTCTTGATCAAGTAACGACATCAGAAGTAACCGTCAACGATGCGGATAGCAACGGCAAACCAGATTCCCAAGATGCCGCAGAAGCCGCAGCTGAAGCAGCCGTGAAAGCAGCCGAAGATGCCGCCCAAGCAGGCAAAGATAAGAAAGCTGAAGTTGAAGCAGATGGTGTTGTTAATCCAGATGAGAAATCAGCCGTAGATGGCTTGAACGATGTCACAACTGAGAAGAAAGGTACAGCAACTCCGTTAGTCGATAGCTTACCAGAAGGCCCAGTCAAAGAAGCGTTGAAAGCACGTCTTGATCAAGTAACGACATCAGAAGTAACCGTCAACGATGCGGATAGCAACGGCAAACCAGATTCCCAAGATGCCGCAGAAGCCGCAGCTGAAGCAGCCGTGAAAGCAGCCGAAGATGCCGCCCAAGCAGGCAAAGATAAGAAAGCTGAAGTTGAAGCAGATGGTGTTGTTAATCCAGATGAGAAATCAGCCGTAGATGGCTTGAACGATGTCACAACTGAGAAGAAAGGTACAGCAACTCCGTTAGTCGATAGCTTACCAGAAGGCCCAGTCAAAGAAGCGTTGAAAGCACGTCTTGATCAAGTAACGACATCAGAAGTAACCGTCAACGATGCGGATAGCAACGGCAAACCAGATTCCCAAGATGCCGCAGAAGCCGCAGCTGAAGCAGCCGTGAAAGCAGCCGAAGATGCCGCCCAAGCAGGCAAAGATAAGAAAGCTGAAGTTGAAGCAGATGGTGTTGTTAATCCAGATGAGAAATCAGCCGTAGATGGCTTGAAACGATGTCACAACTGAGAAGAAAGGTACAGCAACTCCGTTAGTCGATAGCTTACCAGAAGGCCCAGTCAAAGAAGCGTTGAAAGCACGTCTTGATCAAGTAACGACATCAGAAGTAAACCGTCAACGATGCGGATAGCAACGGCAAACCAGATTCCCAAGATGCCGCAGAAGCCGCAGCTGAAGCAGCCGTGAAAGCAGCCGAAGATGCCGCCCAAGCAGGCAAAGATAAGAAAGCTGAAGTTGAAGCAGATGGTGTTGTTAATCCAGATGAGAAATCAGCCGTAGATGGCTTGAACGATGTCACAACTGAGAAGAAAGGTACAGCAACTCCGTTAGTCGATAGCTTACCAGAAGGCCCAGTCAAAGAAGCGTTGAAAGCACGTCTTGATCAAGTAACGACATCAGAAGTAACCGTCAACGATGCGGATAGCAACGGCAAACCAGATTCCCAAGATTGCCGCAGAAGCCGCAGCTGAAGCAGCCGTGAAAGCAGCCGAAGATGCCGCCCAAGCAGGCAAAGATAAGAAAGCTGAAGTTGAAGCAGATGGTGTTGTTAATCCAGATGAGAAATCAGCCGTAGATGGCTTGAACGATGTCACAACTGAGAAGAAAGGTACAGCAACTCCGTTAGTCGATAGCTTACCAGAAGGCCCAGTCAAAGAAGCGTTGAAAGCACGTCTTGATCAAGTAACGACATCAGAAGTAACCGTCAACGATGCGGATAGCAACGGCAAACCAGATTCCCAAGATGCCGCAGAAGCCGCAGCTGAAGCAGCCGTGAAAGCAGCCGAAGATGCCGCCCAAGCAGGCAAAGATAAGAAAGCTGAAGTTGAAGCAGATGGTGTTGTTAATCCAGATGAGAAATCAGCCGTAGATGGCTTGAACGATGTCACAACTGAGAAGAAAGGTACAGCAACTCCGTTAGTCGATAGCTTACCAGAAGGCCCAGTCAAAGAAGCGTTGAAAGCACGTCTTGATCAAGTAACGACATCAGAAGTAACCGTCAACGATGCGGATAGCAACGGCAAACCAGATTCCCAAGATGCCGCAGAAGCCGCAGCTGAAGCAGCCGTGAAAGCAGCCGAAGATGCCGCCCAAGCAGGCAAAGATAAGAAAGCTGAAGTTGAAGCAGATGGTGTTGTTAATCCAGATGAGAAATCAGCCGTAGATGGCTTGAACGATGTCACAACTGAGAAGAAAGGTACAGCAACTCCGTTAGTCGATAGCTTACCAGAAGGCCCAGTCAAAGAAGCGTTGAAAGCACGTCTTGATCAAGTAACGACATCAGAAGTAACCGTCAACGATGCGGATAGCAACGGCAAACCAGATTCCCAAGATGCCGCAGAAGCCGCAGCTGAAGCAGCGTGAAAGCAGCCGAAGATGCCGCCAAGCAGGCAAAGATAAGAAAGCTGAAGTTGAAGCAGATGGTGTTGTTAATCCAGATGAGAAATCAGCCGTAGATGGCTTGAACGATGTCACAACTGAGAAGAAAGGTACAGCAACTCCGTTAGTCGATAGCTTACCAGAAGGCCCAGTCAAAGAAGCGTTGAAAGCACGTCTTGATCAAGTAACGACATCAGAAGTAACCGTCAACGATGCGGATAGCAACGGCAAACCAGATTCCCAAGATGCCGCAGAAGCCGCAGCTGAAGCAGCCGTGAAAGCAGCCGAAGATGCCGCCCAAGCAGGCAAAGATAAGAAAGCTGAAGTTGAAGCAGATGGTGTTGTTAATCCAGATGAGAAATCAGCCGTAGATGGCTTGAACGATGTCACAACTGAGAAGAAAGGTACAGCAACTCCGTTAGTCGATAGCTTACCAGAAGGCCCAGTCAAAGAAGCGTTGAAAGCACGTCTTGATCAAGTAACGACATCAGAAGTAACCGTCAACGATGCGGATAGCAACGGCAAACCAGATTCCCAAGATGCCGCAGAAGCCGCAGCTGAAGCAGCCGTGAAAGCAGCCGAAGATGCCGCCAAGCAGGCAAAGATAAGAAAGCTGAAGTTGAAGCAGATGGTTGTTAATCCAGATGAGAAATCAGCCGTAGATGGCTTGAACGATGTCACAACTGAGAAGAAAGGTACAGCAACTCCGTTAGTCGATAGGCTTACCAGAAGGCCCAGTCAAAGAAGCGTTGAAAGCACGTCTTGATCAAAGTAACGACATCAGAAGTAACCGTCAACGATGCGGATAGCAACGGCAAACCAGATTCCCAAGATGCCGCAGAAGCCGCAGCTGAAGCAGCCGTGAAAGCAGCCGAAGATGCCGCCCAAGCAGGCAAAGATAAGAAAGCTGAAGTTGAAGCAGATGGTGTTGTTGAACTTCCTTCTACTGGCGAGATCAATACTCATCTATCGTTGTTTGGAATAATTGTTTTGTTAATAAGCACTCTTATGTATGGTTCTAAGAAAAAAGAGGATTAAATCTTTTGACCTATGACCTGAAATGTCATTAAACTTTCTCCGTTTTTACGGTGTGAATGCTCTATGTTTAATTATCTCTCTCCAACCTAAATAGAGTATTCAATATGTTCAAGCATCATGCTTGGAAAGTCTATCTAGATGTATAATCTAGATAGACTTTTGATTTTGTAAGAGCATTTCGTTTTTGGAGTTCTTGAATTTGTTTAGCAGTCATAACGTAAGCGCCCAATAACAAGGTATATTAAAATCTTCCAAAGTTCACTGACTCTGGAAGATTTTGTTATCTACAATTTTGTTGTACCT